>CADAGG010000017.1 GCA_902787415.1 methanogenic archaeon | reverse complement strand
GCAGGCGCACTCAAGGGAACCGTCGTCTTCGGAACCGTCGAGGGAGACATCCACGAGATCGGAAAGAACGTCTGCTGTGCAATGCTCCGCGGTGCCGGTTACAACGTCATCGACCTCGGACCCGACGCAGACGGAATGAAATTCATGGACGCTGCAGACGAGAACGACGCAGACATCCTTGCAGGATCCGCACTCATGACCACCACCCTCGAGTCCCAGAGGGAGCTCGTCCAGATCAGGGACGAGATGGAGAACAGGGCAAAAGTCATCGTCGGTGGCGCACCCTGCTCCAAGGAGTTCGCCGAGGAGATCAAGGCCGACGGATACTCCGCAACCGCAAACGAAGTCATCGCACTCTGCGACAGCCTGATCGCCTGATCAGCGGAACAAAAACATTAATCGAAATAGGTGAAAGATATGGCAGCAACTAGGCCCCTTACCGTTATCGATGTATACGAGAGGTTCGTCAAGGGAAAGAAAGTTCCCGAGAACGAGTGGGATTACACCATCATCCCCCAGAACCTGACCGCACTCAAAGAGAAGTACAAGCTCAAATTCGAGCCTGGACAGTCTGTCCCCGAGGACAACGAGACCAAGAACGCCCTGTTCCAGGCCGGTCTTGAGATGCTCTCCACCGTCGGATTCTACTGCCAGGACCTCGGCCGTGTCATGCACGTCACTGAGGAGGAGATCTGGGAGGGAATCAAGAAGACCCCCAAGAAACTGATCCTCGGAGAGGGAAGGGACATCGCAAGGTTCTACCCCAGGCACGGAAACAGCCCCGTCAAGCCCATCATCCAGGGTGGACCTACCGGATCCCCTGTATCCGAAGAGATGTTCATCAAGATCATGCAGTCCTACGCACAGGAGGCAGTCGTTGACGACCTCGTCGACGGAGTTATGGACACTGTTGAGGGAAAGAAGGCAAAATCCGGAACCCCCTACGAGATCCGCGCCACCATGCAGGAACTCAGGATGACCAAAGAAGCAAGGACCCGTGCCGGAAGGCCCGGACTCGGTGTTTAGGGACCTGAGACTCCTCTGACCGTCGGAGGAAGGCTTGTCGCTGACTGTCCCAACGCTGGACACAGGATCACCGACGCACACGAGTGCTCTCAGCTCAACGAGCTCAAGATGGATCTCTGCGGACTCAACATGCTCGCAGGCTGGACCGTATCCGGCGACACCATCATGATCGAGCAGATGCCCATCTTCGGTGGATACACCGGTGGAGTCGAGGAGACCGCAATCTCCGATGTCGCAACCACCCTTGCATCCTTCGCTCTCTTCAG
The DNA here is from genome assembly GCA_902787415.1 of methanogenic archaeon. Lineage (GTDB taxonomy): Archaea > Thermoplasmatota > Thermoplasmata > Methanomassiliicoccales > Methanomethylophilaceae > Methanomethylophilus. Next base: position 11,432 of record CADAGG010000017.1, on the reverse strand, counting down.
CGGAAACTTCCACCTCGACGGACCTATCCACATCAGGTGGGGAGTCACCACCGCAAAAGAGACCCTCCAGGTCGCTGGACACGCTGCAGCAGCAATCGACAACAACACCGACCTGCTCATCGCCAACCAGTACTACCCCATGGCAGGACCCTGCACTGAGATGTGTCTCCTCGAGACCGCAACCCAGGCAATCTGTGATACCATCTCCGGAAGGGAGCTCCTCTCCGGATCTGCAGCCGCAAAGGGAGTTATCCTCGACAGGTTCACCGGAATGGAAGCCCGTGTCATGGGAGAGGCTGCCCGCTGCGCCGCAGGACAGAAAGTGTCCGACATGAACGAGACCATCGCCAACCTGTACAAGATCTACGAGCCCACCTACCAGAACCAGGACATCGGAAAGACCTTCCAGGAGTGCTACGACGTTACCACCGTCAAGCCCACCAAGGAGTACCTCGAGGTCTACGACAAGGCTCTCCAGACCATCAGGGACTGCGGTCTCGACATCAAACACTGATTACAAACCCTACAGAGGCCCCTTCCCCCGGGCCTCTTCCCTGCGGGGTTTCCCGCAGGGCACCCCCTATTTGCAATGCCATTTTGTTGGACGTCAGTCTTCCTCCGCGATAGGGGCGGGGATTTTATATTTAACAGATATACGAGAAAAACGGAGCACCCCCATGGCAGTAAGCAGATTCATCGATGTTTTCGAAGCCTACGACCGCTTCGCCAATGGCAAAAGGGTGACCGAGCAGCAGTGGGATTACGAGATCATCCCCCGCAGGGCCAAGATGCTCAAGGAGAGCTACGACCTGTTCTTCGGGCACGAGATCATCCCCACGGACGACGAGATGTGCGACAGGCTCTTCATGGCCGGTATGGACATGCTCCTCAGCTGCGGAATCTACTGTACCGATCTGGGGAAGGCCCTCACCATAGAGGAAGAGGAGATCTACCAGGGACTCAAGATGGCCCCCAAGAAGCTCACCCTCGGAACCGGTAAGGACAAATGCACGCTCAAGCCCCGCAGGGGCAATTCATTCAGGAAACCCATCGTCGAGGGGGGTCCCACCGGGGCGCCCATCAGCGAGAACATCTTCGAGAAGGTCATCGCCTCCTACGCCCAGGAGCCCATGGTCGACGGTATCGTGTCCGGTGTCATCAACACCATCAACGGACGTTCCGTCGTAACCGACAGCCCCTGGGAGATCAAGGCCACCATGTCGGAGATCAGGCATATTCGCGAAGCCGTCAGCATGGCCGGACGCCCAGGGATGAGCATCTAGGGTCCCGAGACCCCGCTGTCCGCCGTGGGACGCATGTCCGCCAGCATGGTGAACAACGGACTCCGCAGCTGCGACTGCCACGAGTGTTCGCAGATGAACGAGCTCAAGGTCAACACCTCGTTCATGAACATGATCGCGGGATGGCATCTCTCCGGAGACACCATCATGATCGAGCAGATGCCCATCATGGGAGGATACGTCAGCAGCGTGGAGGAGACCGCCATCTGCGACGTGGCCGCCACCCTGGCATCCTTCGTCCTCTACAACTGCGACATACACCTCGACGGACCCGTCCACATCAGGTGGGGCAACACCTCCAACAGGGAGTGCCTCCAGGTGGCCGCCCATGCGGCCCGCGCACTGGACGCCAACACCGACGTGCTCCTCGCCAACCAGTACTACACCATCGCCGGCCCCTGCACCGAGATGTGCCTCCTCGAGGTCGCCGCGCAGGCCATCGTCGACACCGTCTCCGGAAGGGAGCTCCTCTCCGGAGTGGCGCCCGGCAAGGGCGTCCTGCAGGACAGGGCCACCGGACTCGAGGCGAGGATGCTCGGAGAGGCCTCCTCCGCCGCCTGCGGCATGAGCATCGAGGCTGCCAACGGTATCGTGGACAACATCCTCCACAGGTACGAGCTCAACTACCACCACGCACCCATGGGAAAGAAGTTCCAGGAGTGCTACAACCTGGACACCCTCAGGCCCTCGCAGGAGTATCTCGACATCTACGAGAACGCCATGCACACGATCTCCCTCTGCGGAATGGACTTCTGAACCCCTTCCGGCAGATGTGCCAGACATCCTTTTTACAATGCTTTTCAAGGTGTGAAACAAACCGTTATATACCGAATAACGGGATACCAGAAACATGGCATTCGAGGAGGTTTCCAGGAACACATTCTCCGTTTCTTCCCGTTTTAGCGAATGCCTTACGACCCGTTCGGTATCTGCTGTCTATTCTTCCAAGGGGGGAATATAGATGGCGATCTAGGCCTGAACGGCTTGTATCTTGAATCAGTTTAAACTGGGGGGCGATCCGGCGATCAGCGGGTCTCTAAAACCTAGCCAGCGGGGTTCGACGCCCCGGCCTCTCGCCATTTCTTCACATTCACAAAATCCGTATGGACAGATATCATGACATGCAAACTTACAGACCCCCAAATCCAGCGTCTGAGAGAGTACGGCCACGAGCCGAAGAACGAGAGCGAATTCGAGAGCGAGGAGGAGCGCGACAAGGCCTTCACCAAGATGATGTCCAAGCTCCAGAGGGAGAACGAGAAGGGCATCCGCGACATGATCGCCAACCCCCGCCACCACCGCCTCATGGAACTCGAGCTGCAGCTCTCCGAGGCCCTCATCAAGGAGGGATTCATCGAGGTGAAGACCCCCATCCTCATCTCCAAGGCGGAACTCGCCAAGATGACCATCGACGAGAACCATCCTCTCTACAAGCAGGTCTTCTGGGTGGATGACAAGCGCTGTCTCCGCCCCATGCATGCCATCAACCTCTACAACATCATGAGGGAGCTCAGGGACCACACCGACGGCCCCGTCAAGTTCTTCGAGATCGGCTCCTGCTTCAGGGCCGAGTCCCACAGCAACGACCACCTCGAGGAGTTCACCATGCTGAACCTCGTGGACATGGGCCCCCAGGGCGACACCGTCGAGAAGATCAAGCACTACATCGACGTCGTCATGAAGACCGTCGGACTGGATTACGAGCTGGTCCATGAGGAATCCGACGTATACAAGGAGACCATCGACGTGGAGGTCGACGGAGAGGAGGTCTGCTCCGCCGCGGTCGGCCCCCACTACCTGGATCCCGCCCACGGCGTCAAGGAGCCCTGGTGCGGCGCAGGCTTCGGCCTGGAGCGTCTCATCATGATGAGGGACGGCGACGGAAGCGTGAAGAAGACCGGTAAGTCCGTCAACTACCTCAACGGGTACAAGATCAACTGAGGCTTCGAGATGGACCTATACGATACGATCCAGACCTGGGAGGACGGACAGAAGCCCACCGTCGATGAGATGGAAGCGGTCCTCTCCTTCAATGACCCAGACTTCAACAATGCACTCTATCAGGCGGCCTCCCGCGTCAGGGACAGGGAGTTCGGCAACAAGATCTTCATGTACGGTTTCGTGTACTTCTCGACCTACTGCAAGAACGAGTGCGCCTTCTGCTACTACCGCAGGACCAACGAGATCGAGCGCTACAGGAAGAACAAGGAGGAGGTCCTGGAGATCTCCGCCGGTCTCGAGAAGGCCGGCATCAACCTGGTGGACCTCACCATGGGCGAGGACCCCAAGCTCTACGCTGACGACTACAAGGGTATCGTCGACATCGTGAAAAGCGTCAGGGACACCGTCGACACAGGGATCATGGTCTCCCCCGGTGCGGTCTCCAAGGAGACCATGCCCCGCCTGAGGGCGGCCGGCGGGGACATCCTCGCCGTGTACCAGGAGACCTGCAACAGGGAGCTCTTCGCCAGGATGAGGCTCAAGCAGGACTACGACTTCCGCATGAACCAGAGGATCTGGGCCAGGGAGGCCGGGATGCTCACCGAGGACGGTATGCTGGTAGGTATCGGAGATACGCCCAGGGACCGCGCCGAGCACATAAAGATCATGGGGGACATGAAGTGCAGCCAGGTCCGCGCCATGACCTTCATCCCCCAGAAGGGAACCCCCCTCCAGAACATCGCCCAGCCCGTGGACTACACCGATGAATTGAAAGCAATCGCCGTCATGAGGCTCGCCTACCCCGACGTCCTCATCCCCGCCAGCCTCGACGTGGAGGGAACCGCGGGACTCAAGAGCAGGGTGGCCGCGGGAGCCAGCGTCATCACCTCCATCGTGCCCCCGGACATAGGATTGGCAGGGGTCGCGCAGCCCGAGTTCGACATCAACGACGGCCACCGCTCCATCGACTACGTCAGGAACCTGGCGGAGAGCCTGGGCCGCCGCGAGGCCACCATGAAGGAGTTCTGGGACTATTACGAGTCACACCGCCCGGAGGCGACCCTCAGATGCTGATAGGGATCGTCGGGGGCATCCTCCAGGGCATGGAGGCCGTGTACCTCTGCAGGCACGCGGGATACACCTCCATGGTCATCGACAAGAGGAAGGACGCCCCCGCCCTCTCCCTCGCGGACAGGGCCGAGGTGTGCGACATCCTCCAGGAACCTGAGAGAGCGAAGCAGCTCTTCGCGGAATGCGACGCGGTCATCCCCGCGGTGGAGAATCTCGAGGTCCTCGAGTTCCTCAGCAGGACCGTGCCCGAGTGCGGCACCCATCTCCTGTTCGACATAGAATCCTACAAGACCTCCTGCTCCAAGGAGAAGTCCAACGAGCTGATGGCGCGCATCGGCACCCCCATCCCCCGGCCGTGGCCCGAGTGCGGCTTCCCGATCATCGTGAAGCCCTCCTGCCAGAGCGGCAGCATCGGCGTCAGCGCCGTGAACAACGAGGAGGAGAGGCAGAGGGCCCTGAGGGTCATAGAGAAGCTCGGCGACACCCCCATCCAGCAGGAGTTCGTCTCCGGCAAGAGCGTCTCCATCGAGGTCATCGGCAACGGGAAGACCGCCAAAGCCTACGTCACCACCGAGGTGGTGCTCGACTCCAACTACGACTGCAAGCAGATCATCTGCGAGCCCCGCGTCCTCCCCGAGGCCGACGAGGAGCAGTTCATAAAGATAGGGAAGGAGCTCGGGGAGGGCCTGGGACTCAACGCCCTCATGGACGTGGAGGCCATCTTCACCAAGAAGGGACTCAGGGTGCTGGAGATCGACGCCAGGATCCCCAGCCAGACCCCTGCCTGCATTTGTGCGGCAACGGGAATCAACCTCCTGGAGGAGCTCGTGTGCTCCAAGATGGGTAAGGAGACCGGAAAGGTACCGAAGAAGGGATACGCCAGCTACGAGCACTTCATCGTCCGCGGCACCACCCTGTCCACCTGCGGGGAGAAGGAGTTCAGCCATGTGCAGAACCCCATGTACCTCGAGGACTTCATGGGCGCCGACGAGGTCATCACCGACTACCGCAGCGGCACCTACGAATGCAGATTCACTGTGATCAACCACGGGGACTCCTATCAGGACGTGGTCCACAAGAAGAAACAGTTTATCACCAACATAATGGAGAACCTCGAACTCGAGGAGTTTATCGACAAATCACCGGATATGATATGAATGACCAGACTAACGAACAACGACGTCAAAGACCTCTCCGAGAACCTCGGAGCACTCGAAGAATTCCTTGTGAAGAACACCGGCAGGACCCTCAAGAAGCTGGCCTGCGAAGCGGTCGGCATGTGGGAGTACGCCATCGACACCAAGGAGTACACCTGCGCAGTAGTGCCAGTCACCACCGGAGAGGGTATCATCACCAACTTCTCCGAGTCCGTCAGGGACATCTGCAAGTGGCTCGGATTCGAGGCCTTCGTCACCGAGAAGACCGACATCAGCGGTTTCAAGGAGGCCCTTGAGCACAAGCCCAACCTCATCTTCATGGCCGACGACGTCGAGTTCCTGGCCTACAATATCGAGGCCAAGAAGGCGTCCAACAACACCTTCAGCACCGCCAAGGCCTACATCGCGGCCCTGTCCGCCGCGGCCGACATGCTGATCGGCAAGGACGTCCTCATCGTCGGTGCCGGCAGGGTCGGAAGCGAGATGGCCAGGCTCCTGGTCGCCAAGAGCGCCAACGTCACCGTCACCGACATCGACCTCGACAAGGCGTACGCCGTCCAGAAGGCCAACCCCCGCGTGAAGGTGGCGGAGGACGTCCGTGCGGCCATCCGCGCCCACAAGTACATCCTCAACGCCTCCCCCGCCCACATCGAGACGGAGGACATCCAGGAGGGAGCGATCATCTCCTCCCCCGGAGTGCCCCACACCTTCGACGAGGAGGCCTGCAAGAAGGCACTCATCATCCACGACCCCCTCGCGATCGGGGTCGCCGCCATGGCCATGGAGAGTGCCTACTACTCCTACCTCGGCTGCAGAAAGTAAAACTAAGAAAAAGTATCCGGTAGAACCGGACGGGGAGCGTCCTCCCCGTCCGGAAGAACCGTTTTAATGTTTATCGCTTAGATTGGTGACAAGCACGCGCTTGCCGTTGATGACCTGTCCGAAGAGCTCGTCCACGACCTCCTGGGACCTGTACCTCACGACCTGCACCCTGGCCTTGTTCTCCATGACATGGATGTTGCCCACGTCCCTCGGCTCGACGCCTGCGGTGTCGATGACGAAGTTCCTGAGCTTGTCGATGTCGAGCCCGTCGTCGGATCCGACGTTGAGCTCGAGACGGTCGAAGGACATGTCCTTCTTGGGGTGCGCCGCGCGCACGATTCCTACATAGGAATGGAGCGGGCGGGGGTTCTTGGGGACTCCCAGGGGGATGTACCTGCCGTTGGTCTGAGGTGCGGGAGGCACCTCTGCGGGTTCCTCCTTCTTCTCGGTCTTATGGCGCTCTGGCACTTTGGTCTTGGGAGCGGGTTCCGCCTTCTTGGGGGCGGGTTCGGGCTTGGATTTCTTGGGTGCCTGCTCGGCCTTGGGCTGGGCGTCCCTGCGGACTCCCTTGTCGAGCTTGCCGCGGAGGGTGCGCTCCCCTTTGACGGGGGTCTCGGGCTCCTTCTCCTTCTTGGAAGGCTGTTTCCTGGGCTCGGCCTTCTTCGGCTCCTCCTTCTTCTGAGCCTGCTTCTTGGGGGCCTTGGCGGCCTTGGGAACAGGCTCGGCGGAGGGGTCCTCGGTGTAGAGCGAGGAGGTCCAGGGGAGCTCGGTGATCTTCTTGGCGATGGTCCTCTCGATGGTGTTCAGGCCCTTGATGTCATCCGCGGTGACGAAGGTGATGGCCTTACCGGTCTTGCCGGCCCTGCCGGTCCTCCCGATCCTGTGGATGTAGGTCTCGGGGTCCACGGGGATGTCGTAGTTGACGACGACGTCCACGCCCTCGATGTCGAGTCCGCGGGACGCCACGTCGCTGGCGATGAGCACCTGGAGCTTGCCTCCGGCGAAGTCCTTTATGACCCTCTCCCTCTTGTTCTGGCCGATGTCGCCGTGGATGCCCTCCACGTCGTACTCGTCCCTCTTGAGCTTGCGGGTGAGGTAGTCGACCTTGCGCTTGGTCCTGCAGAACACCATCATCTTGGGGTAACCGTCCTCGATGAGGTGCATGAGTTCGTCCCTCTTGGACTCGCGGTTCGTCATGACGAAGAACTGCTCGGTGAGGTCCAGGGTGGGCTCGTCCTTGGAGACCAGTATCTCCTTGTGGTCGTACATGTGCTTGACAGCCATCTTCATGACCTCCTCGGGCATGGTGGCCGAGAACATCATGGTCTGCCTGTCCTTGGTGATCCTGGAGAGGATCATGTTCACGCTGGGGGCGAATCCCATGTCCAGCATGCGGTCGGCCTCGTCGAGGACGACGATCTCGACGGAGTCGAGCCTGATCATCTTCCTCTCGATGAGGTCCTTGAGTCTTCCGGGGGTGGCAATCACTGCATCTGCCCCTTTCTTAAGCTGTTTAGCCTGGGTCTCGATGTTAACGCCGCCGTATATGGGGATGCAGACATGCCCGCTGTATTCCGAGAGTCTTTCCATCTCCTCGGACACCTGCGAAGCGAGCTCCCTTGTCGGCACGAGAACCAGTGAAGTCGGGTCGCTGGATCCCGACTTGGTCCTGCTGAGGATGATTGACCCGAAGGTCCCGGTCTTTCCGGTCCCGGTCTGGGCCTGGGCGAGGAGATCTGCTCCTTCCAGTCCGACGGGGATAGCGGCTGCCTGCACCGGGGTGGGCTCTGACCATCCAACGGATCTGACGGCTTTCAAAACGTCTTTCGAAATGCCTAGATCCTCAAATCTGCTTTGTGTCATTTCTCAATCACTTTGGGAAAGAATATCAAATCAATCGCGACGACCGCGAATTCTTCAAGATTCCAAAACGGGGGTAGGGTTTATACTTTAAATAGTATCGCACGCGCCCGTGAGAGCGCGTGCGAATTGGTTCAAACGTTTATGACGAAGTTGTCGAGGTGCAGGAGCTGGTCCTTGCACTTCCTCTCGCAGCGCCTGCAGGCGGTTCCGGCGCACCTGTCGGACATGACGAAGGCGGTGGATCCTCCCTCGCAGGGCTTGATGGAGAGGGCATGCTCGGGGCACTCCTTCACGCATCTGCCGCAGTTGTGGCAGCCCTCGACCATTCCCTGGAGGATGGTCCCGGAGGGGACGGTCTTGACGGGAGCGACCTCGGTGTCGGGCAGGTCGGCCTTGGCGAGCCTCTTGACGGTGACGTTCTCCTTGGGGGTGCCGAGAGGAGGCAGCTGGTACATACCCAGCATCTCGTCGTACATGGACATGGGCATGCCGGTGCACCAGACGGAGTACTCGATGGAGTAGATGTCCTTGAAGATCTCGGAGGTGGCGAACATGCAGTGCTCCGCCTTGAGCTTCTCCGCGAAGGCGCGGAGGGTGTCGAGATCCAATTGACCCAGAGCGATCTTGCGGGCCATCTCGATGGAGGTGTTTCCGAACTGGATGAGGTGCTCCGCTCCGGGCACGACCATTCCGATTCCGAGGGCCTTGATGGCGTCCACGTACAGTCCGGATGCTCCGGACATGTAGGCGGTCTTGACATCGCCGGTCCACATTCCAGCGGTCCTGAGCAGGGTGAGGAATCCGGCCCTCATGGCGCCGATGGCCTTTCCCGCCTCGTCGACGTCGTGGGAGTTGATGTAGATCTCGTCCTGCAGGTGGAGCTTGCCGTCCTCGGTGTTGATGTTCGGGGGGACGATGATGCCGGCCTTCATACCGCAGTCGAGGGCGGCCACGGTTCCGGTACCGGTGATTCCGATGGCCTTCATCTTGCCCTTCCTGACGACCTTTCCGGTCAGGGGGTCGATGACGTCCCCGGGCTGGGGGATCATGGACTCGTCGAGCACGGTGCACAGCCATCCGTCCTCCACGATGTTGACGTCGGAGATGGCGCCGGGGGCCGCCAGCATTCCCTTCTCGATCTCCTGTCCCTCCATGGCGGGTCCCGCCGCGGCGGAACCGGTGAAGATCCTGCCGTCGCCGCAGATAAGGGCCATCTCGGCGTTGGTTCCGTAGTCGACGACCAGGGCGGGTTCCTTGGACTCGTGGACGCCGGTCATGAGGAGCATGGCGATGGCATCGGCACCGATCTCGTGCCTGACCGCGGGAGGGATGATGACCTCCGCGTTGGGCATGTCCTTGAGGCCCATGTCGGATGCCTTGAGCACAGCTCCGTTCCTCTCGATCTTCTTGACGCCGAGGGTCTTGAGCATGTTCTCTCCGGCGAAGGCGAGGTCCCTGATCTCGATGTTCTGGAACAGCGACATCTGGAAGGTGTTGCCGCACACTCCGAGCCTCTTGACCTTGGAGAGGTCGATGCCGAGGCTGGCGAAGAGGGAGTTGGCGCAGGTGACGATGAGTCTGTTGGCGACGTCGGCCCCGGATTTCATGGCGAAGTTGACGTGGTCGATGACGTTCATTCCGGGGATCGGGTGCCTCTGCGTGATGGCGGTGGCGACGGTCTTCCCTGTGTCCATTTCGATTGCCTGACAGCGGAGTCCGCTGGTTCCGATGTCGAGTGCGATAGCGTAATCGGTCATGCTCCCAGTATCGTGATGCCTTATTATAGAATTATTGGGAACGGGGTATCAGAGTGCTGGGAGACTATTTCCTGAATCCTTCCGATGACGGAATCGCGGTCTTCCGGAGAAGTTTATACCATCTCGAGAGACTTTTCAAGCGTGTAGCCCTTGACGAGGAGGAAGACTGTGATGTTGGCTTTTCACTCAAGCATATCTTCAGTCTGTTTTTGGCCAAACGCTCGCGGGCGTATCTCCTTTTGCTGTCGCATTCGAAGACCCCTGTTTCCTTCAGCTCCCTCTATGGAAATTCACCTTGTCTGACTTATTGTACCGTTCATAAGTTCCGTGTGTTTTATCTCCTGGGTCTTTGGACTTAAGATCGTCGATGCAGCCGGGGGAATCCCGGAGAGAGGATCTGTGTTGGAGGGGGTTCTTATAAATCTGGTCGTATCGTTTTCGCGGTCCTTTGTTTTCCCGTTATATCTCTCCTGTGGACCGGGTGTACGCGGATATTTCGACACGGTACCGTTCACAACACGGCAGGAGTACAGTTGGTTGCTGACCCCCATGTGTTGTTGGGTGGCGGAATCGGACGTATTGCGGAGCAGTTCCATATCGTACTGGCAAAGCATACGCATTTTCTTTGCAAAACGCTATCTTGGGTTTGTCTACTCGATGTCTGCGTAGCTTTTAAAAACCCGTTAAGACTCTTTATTATGTCCAAAGCGGAGAGTGTATCTCATCCAAGTATGACAGGGAGGGAAAGGATTGACCGGTCAGTATCACAGTCGCGGTTCGAGGAGGGCTGGGCCCCTCACGATATTAGCAGCAGTAGCCGTGGTGCTGATGTTGGTAGTGCCCATTGCGAGCATCAATTCCTCCAGTGCAGACGGGGGCAATACTCCCGCGACATATTCTAATGGGACCATGAAACAGTGGATTACCTATAACAGCAATAACGGCGAGAGTAAGAGTTTGACCGCGGAGTACTACGGAATACCCGCCACTGAATACAACCCAGAGTTTTGGGCAGGGACCGTCCAGAATATCAAATCCGGTGATAGTGGCAATTGGACAGGAGAAACTGTCGCCGTCAAGGTCAGCAAGACTGCTAACAATGTCAATGTGACATATTCGTTCAGCGAGGACGACGGTACCCTGTACCTGGTTTCCGGAGATGTTCGGGTAGAGCTTCCTTCGGGAAGTCTGGGGGCTTCGGTTGCTGTATTCACTCTCCCTGCCAATGGAATATCCGATGCCACGCTTACTGCCAGCTCTGTGGAATACACATGGAACGGGCATAATTACACGCTCGAGGCGATGAAGGAGGACCCTGCCAATTCAAAATACGACATCCTCGGAGTGATAAGCGAGGCGGGTGCCGGAGGGGACGTTCCTGCCGGATATTCTTTCAGTGTCACTTACCCCACCGCATATCCCCTTACTGTCAGCAAGGTGTTTGCAGGATGGGAGGATTCCAACAGCAACCTGGTGTACCCTGGAGATGTGGTCTCTCCGGTCAGCCCTGCCAGTCAAGA
>CADAGG010000016.1 GCA_902787415.1 methanogenic archaeon | reverse complement strand
GGTCACGGCACGGGCGGCCCTGACGGCCGCGGTACCCTCCTCGTCGGTGATCATTCCTTCTTCCCCTTGGCCGTGATCTTGATAGGCTGGGGCTCGTCCGCGGCCTTGGATGGTTTCTTGTTGCACTGGTCGTTCTTCACGCAGAACTCGGCGTTCTTGTTGCGGTCAGCCTCGGTGAACGCCTCCTTGACGGAGTCGGGGAAGGGTCCCGCCCTGATGAGGGCGTTCAGCGCCATCCACATCTCGAGTCCCGCTCCAACCAGGTGCTTCTGGAAGCCGGTGTCGGAGAAGGGTCCGAAGAACTCGTCGAACTCCTCGTTGAACCTCTGCCTCATCCTCTCGCGGGACTCGGCGCGGCTGGCCCTCTCCTCGTCGTAGCGCTCGCGGGCGTACCTGCGGGCGCGGTCCAGGTTGCTCCTGGCGCGGTCCGCCTCCTCGAACAGGAGGTCGAAGAAGTAGTCTCCCTGCGCGCGTCCATAGTCGCGGAAGTGGTCGCGGGCCTCCTCATAGGCCTCCTCGGTGCGGTCCCTGCCGCGCCTGATGTCGGAATACGCCTTATCGGCGTCCTCGAAGGCTTTGCGCCTGGCCCTCTCGGCCTCGTACTCCATGCGCATCCTGCGCTCGAAGGCGGCCCTGCGGAGCATCTCCTCAAGGTACGCCTTCTCGGAATCCTCGGATTCCGCCTTGCTCTGGGAGAGGATCCTGTCGATCATCTCCTTGTTCTCGTCGTAGAACTTCTGGGTCTCTTTGTCAAATTTCTTGTCTTCGGCCATAGGTCTCACCTCTTGAACCTGACGAACAGGCATGAATCGCCGAACTCCGCTCCGAGGAGCTCCGCATTGGCCAGGGTCATCGGCAGGGATACCGTGCGCCTCTGGCTGCCTATCTGCAGGATGATTGTGTTGTCGCGCCCCTTGTACAGATCTATCTGGTCCTGCTCCACGAAGGGCATCTTGATCTTCAGCGTGGCTGTTTCCGGGGTCTCGGAATAGAATTTCATGGGGCTCTCGCCCGAATAGGTCTCGATGGGGTCCGAGTCGCCGAATATCATGTCGGCGAGCTGCTCGAGCTTCTCTATACCCCTCATCTCCGTCCTCAGCATGTGGGCGGTCATCATCTTCAGGGGCTCGAAGGAGTCGTGGATCATCTGCATGTACTCCTTCTGCTCGTCGAGCTTGATCTTCATGAACTCGCCGTCGGCGTCCTCCGGGATCACCTTGTTGATCACCAGGCACTCCACGTTCTTGTTGTAGAGGCACATGTAGGCATACGAACGGCGGGTCTCGTTGATGGCCATGCGCTCGGGGTTCAGCACGAGACGGATGGTGGTGTTCTGCCCGTCCTCCAGGATGGACTTGACCTCGGTCATCTGGTCCTTCAGCTCGCCGAGGGCCCGCATGACCTCCTTGGACGGCAGCGGGAAGTCGACCACCTTCCCGATGGTGAAACGGGCGATGCCCATCAGCCTGTTGACCATGGAGAAGGCCTTGTCCATATACCAGTTGGAGACGTCGGGGAAGCTCATCAGCCTCAGGGTCTCCCCGGTGGGGGCGGTATCCATCACGACCACGTCGTAGGTGTTCTCGTTGCGGAAGGTCAGAACGTACAGCAGGGCGGCCACCATCTCCATGCCGGGGAAGATGGCCATCTCCTCCGCCGAGATGCCGTCGATACCCTGGGACATCATGAAGGCCGAGAGGTAGTCCCTGATGGAGGACCATTTGGTCTTCATCTCGTGAATGATGTCCAGCTCGAAGGCATCGAGGTTGGGGGCCACGTTCCTGATATCGGGACCGAGCTCCACGCCCAGGGAATCGCCGAGGGAGTGGGCGGTGTCCACGCTCATGATGATGGTGCGGTGCCCCTTCTTAGCCAATCTCAATGCGGTCGCCGCGGATACGGAGGTCTTGCCGACCCCACCCTTGCCGTTGTAGATGATCAGCCGCATGATTAAGTAAAACGCACGCGCGGGATATAGGTATTACGCGTGACCAACGCCGCAATGAACGGAATTAAAAGAAGTATGGTGTCGGGAGAGGGGTTCGAACCCTCGGCCTTCGGATTTCCCTGGTGAGGTCAGTTTTAACCTGAACCCTATGAGTCCGACGCTCTACCAGGCTGAGCCACCCCGACGGTTGTAAGATGGCAACCACTTATTCATTATAAGGATTGCTACTCGTGTGGCCAGCACGAGAAGTTTGTTAAGGTCGGGGCCGAAGCCCCGATTGTGAGTTTCACTCGGTCTTCTCTTCCTCGGCGGGAGCCTCTGCGGGAGCCTCGACGACTTCCTCTGCAGGTGCCTCCTCCTCTTTGGCGGGAGCCTCGGCCTCGATGATGGACTCGGGCTCTCCCTCGCCCCTTACGAGGACCTCGGACTTGCGGATCTCGATCCTCTTGATGGGGATGATGGCGTGGCATGCCTTTGCGGTGTCCTTTGCCATGTCGCCGGAGATGATCGCCTTGATGATGTCGGCGAGCTTGTTCTCGGCTGCGTAGGAGGTGAGGTATGCTGCGATTGCGGCGCGCATTCCCTCTTCCTGGGAAGCCTGGATCCTCCTGTCGGCGATGGACATGGTCTTGAACGTGGTCGGTCTTGGTCTTCTTCCTGCGGGTGAGCCTCCTGACGTAGTCAGAGGTGAGGTCGTGTCCCATGAGCTCGGTCTTTGCCTCGTGTCCGTCGTATCCGACGATCTTGAACCTTAGCTTGATGTGCATCTTGGAGAAGTCTCCGGTCAGGTCCTGAACGGTGACCTCAGACTGCCTTCCGATGAGGAACTCGGGGTCTGCTGCGGGGGTCTCTCCGATGACGGTCTCGTTGAACATGCGGGGAGCGTGTACGTTGTACCACTCCTTCATCTTCCACTTGTCCTTTGCTTTCCTTCCGGCTGCTGCCTTTGCTTTGTCGCCTGCCATTTTGATAGCCTCTTATTGAAGTCGTTGATTTGATAGGTGTATATAATGCATTTGCCCGAAGGGATTTTTCGGAAATATTTAGGCCGACCTTAAAAATCCGATAGCCAGCATGTTCAAATTTAACATAATAATCTAAAATATTCCTTTTTGTATTAGTACCAGAAGTATTTAAGTCTGACCCTCTACGAACGCAGATGGTCCGACACCTCCCCCTGCATACAAAACTAATACCGATACGCCCTTCCGTGGACGATGACGGAAGATCTCGGAGAACTCAGGGCCAAGGCGGAACAGGGCGATGCGGCTTCCCAATACCAGCTCGGCATCCGCTATTTCCTGGGCGACGGCACCGACCAGAACCTGGAGGAGGCCTACAGATGGATCTCCGAATCCGCGAAACAGGATCATTCCGACGCCATGTACACCCTGGGGATAATGTACCGTTCCGGCCTGGGGGTCAAGAAGGACGGGAGGACCGCCATGGAATGGTTCCTGAAATCCGCCGGGAAGGACAACTCCAACGCCATGATCGCCCTGGGCGAGATCTACGAGGACGGTGCCTTCACGGAGAGGGACCCGGACAAGGCATATTCCTACTACAAGCAGGCTCACGACCGCAGCCACCCCAAGGCATTATTCAAACTGGGCCGCTGCAGCGAGTACGGCATCGGTACCGAGAAGGACCCGAAGGCCGCCTTCGACCTGTACCTCGCCGGTGCCCGCAACGGGGACACCGAATGCATGTCCGCGGTGGCCATGGCGTACTACGAGGGCTCGGGCGTCGAGTGCCAGCCGGAGGAGGGTTTCAAGTGGCTCTCCCTGGCAGCCATGAGCGGCGATGCCGTGGCTCAGTGCGACCTCGGTGCCGCATACTACAACGCCAGCGGGACTCCCAAGGACTTCGCCAAGGCCGTCCACTGGTTCCAGCAGTCCGCCGACAACGGCATCCCCGAAGCGTATTACGGCCTCGGCAGCTGCTACCTCAAGGACCCCGTCCACAAGAACTACTCCCAGGCCGCCTTCAACTTCGACAAGGGTGCGCAGGCGGGAGATGTCTCCTGCATGAGGAATCTGGGTCTTATGCTCTATGAGGGTCTCGGGATCCCCCGCGACGAGAAGGCAGCGTTCGGATGGTTCCTCAAGGCGGCCATGCAGGACGACCCCGAAGCGGAGTTCTACCTGTGCTGCTGCTACCTCAGCGGATCCGGCGTGGAGGAGGATTACGGGAGGGCCCTGGAATGGTGCCTCAAATCGGCCAATGCGGGATACGCGCCGGCGATCAACAACCTCGGCAGCCTGTACATGACGGAGAGCTCCGACATGTACGACCCCGCGAAGGGATTCCAGCTCTACATGGAGGCCGCGGACTGCGGGTTCCACATCGCCGAGGTCAACGTGGCCAAGTGCTACGAGTACGGCCTGGGGACCGAGAAGGATCTGCACAAGGCCCTCGAATGGTACGAGAGGGCATACTCCAACGGGGTCAAGGAAGCCCGCGGCTTCGCCGACGAAGTGAAGAAACAGCTGTGACTGTGCCAGCGTCCCGGATTTTATCAAAAGTTGGTGGGGGCTTGCGCCCCCTTGAAGTTTATTTTCCCTTTGCTCAGAGCTTGACGGGAACCTTGTGGAGAGCGAGTCCGAGTTCTTCCTCGGTCATTCCCATTGCGATTCCGTAGAGCTGTGCGAGGTGGAGAACGGGGATCTCGAAGCCGAGCTCCTTCTGTGCGGTGTCGAACTGCAGGTGGCAGAAGGGGCAGACGTCGACGATGAACTGGGCCTCGGAGGCCTTCATGTTCTCGAGGTTGGTCAGGGTGAACTCCTTGGTGACGTCACCGAAAGCGGCCTTGAGACCTCCTCCGGATCCGCAGCAGAGCATGGGCTGCTTCCTGGGCATTGCCTGGCATCCGGTGGCCTCAACGAGGTCCTCGAGGATGTGGGGTGCCTCTGCGTCGTCAAGTCCCTTGATGTCGGTGGGCTTCAGGAAGTGGCATCCGTAGAAGACTGCGATCTTGTATGCGAGGGGCTTGGTGAATGCTGCCTTGATCTTCTCGACGCCGACCTCGTTTGCGAGGACCTCTGCGAAGTGGTAGACCTTGGTGGTACCGTTGTACTTCATTCCGACCTTGGCGAGGATCTCGTTGACCTTGGCGAGCTCGTCAGCGTTGTTGTTGAGCTCGTGGGCTGCCTCGAACAGGGATCCGTAGCATCCGTTGCAGATGGTCATGATGGGGAGGCCCATCTTCTCTGCGAGGGCGAGGTTCCTTGCTGCGGCTGCGAGCCAGGTGAGCTTGGAGAATGCTTTGATGACTCCGGGTGCGGGGCAGCAGGAGGCATCGGTGAGGTCGACGAGCTCGACTCCGAGCTTGTCAAAGACGACGCGGGTGGATTTCTCGATACCGGGGTACCTGAGGGGTGCGACACAGCCGAGGAAGAATGCGTATTTTGCCATTGAATATCACTCCTTTACGATGGCGTCGAACTTGACGGCATCGAGAATGGTCTTGAGGTCAGCCATGGCTTTCTCGTTTGCCATGACGGTGGGGGGAACCTCGGAAAGTCCGAGCTTTGCCCTGGTTGCCTTGATCTCGTCGTTGATGGCGAGGGTGTGACCGAGCTGGTAGAGGTTGGTTGCGGTCTTCTTGTGAGCGGGCTTGATGTGTCCCTCTGCGACAGCCATGTTCCTGAGTGCGATGATGATGTCGACGATGGGGACGCGGCGGGGGCACCTCTCTACGCAGGTGTAGCAGGTGCTGCACATCCACAGCTCCTCGCTGTTGATGATCTCGTCTTTCATGTCGAGCTGTGCCATCCTGACGAGCTTCCTAACTTTGTAGGAGGTGCGCCTTCCGGAGGGGCATCCAGCAGTACAGGTTCCGCACTGGAAACAGAGTTTCGCGTCAGCTCCGCCGAGGGCGGCGAGCTGCTGCTCGAATTCAGGGTTGCTTTTGAACTCCATGATATACCTCTGACTCTCAGAAAAATTTCACCCTATATAATGGAGCACGGTAGCCAGGGGGTAGGTATAGCCTCTTAGGTAAACCCTAAATTTCGATATGGCCAGCACTCAGGAGATATGCCTCGATTTGAGGGCATTGACCAGTTTCATCACGGTTTTGTTTTCGGACCGGTAGATGGCGGTGATCGCATGGCGCAGGACCTTGGGGTCCACGGCGCTCTTGAGCTTGATTCCCTTCCTCGTCAGCAGGAACTCGTCCACGAAGAAGCTCTTGTTCGAACCGAGCATCTCGGTGAGGGAGTAGGTCTCGGCGTCCACGGTGTAATCGTAGCCGAGGGTGTCGAGGAACATGAACGCCACTCTCTGCGCCCCGTACTTGTAGCGGATGAAGGACGGTCCCTTGTCCACGTAGACCATGCCCATGAATCCGATCTCCTCGGCGTCGTACCCGTACTCGTCGATGTCGAAAAGATAGAGGGGGTCGTCGATGAGGATCATGTCGGCGAGACCCTCGGTCATCATCCTCGTGTTGTGGAGGTCGTCGGAGACCACGAGCTCGACGTCGGTCATCTTCAGCGACGAGAAGACGGACATCATCAGGTCCTCGGTCACGGGACTGCAGGCGACCGTGAAACCGCGGTCGTCGCGGCAGCGGGCCTCCGCCGCCATGTACATGTCGGATATCCTCTTGCCCGCCGGGGTGAGCTTGGTGCCCATGGGGGTGGACTTGGTCACGGCCTCTCCCGCGGAGGCCTCGATGTTGGTCACGTAGCGGTGGATCACCGGCACGGAGACCCCCAGCATCTTGGCGGCGGCCGACATGCTGCCGGTCTTGCCGACTGCCCACAGCGCCTCCAGCTGGCGGTTGGTGATCACCTGTCCGTTGATGATCTGCTCGGTGCGGACCCTGATATCCATCGTACACGGAATCCGCTCATCGGTAAAAAGGCTTTAGCCTCGGAGGTAAACCCCCGTGTCCAGAACCATTAAAGCGTATACCGTGATTGACGGCGCATGGCACTGAACGGTCGTCTCGCCGTCATCGGCATCGGAAGCCCCATCATGACCGATGACTCCATCGGTCTCCGCATCTCCGAGAACATCCAGAAAATGAACATGGAGGATGTGGACTGCTTCCAGGAGGCCGTGGGCGGACTGGAGCTGCTCCCTCTTCTCAGGGGATACAGCTACGCCGTCATCGTCGACGCCATACAGACCTGGAATTACGATCCTGGCACAATACTGATTTTCGACGTGGCGGACTTCGAGAACACCGTCCACGACGTCCCCTCCCACGACATCAACGTGGCCACCGCCATCAAGATCGGGAGGGAGATGGACCCCGACTCCATGCCGCTCCAGATAAAGCTGGTCGCCATGGAGATCAAGGACATGGCCACCATGAGCGAGGAGCTGACCCCCGAGGTGGCCGAGAGGCAGGAGTCCGCCGAGAGGGCGGTGCTCCATGTCCTCAGCGAGTTCAGGAAGGACCGGGATCAGATCTCGAGCGACTGAGCCTCGAAATCCTTGACCTTCTTGTCGCAGCGTCCCAGCACGGAGATGTTGAGACGGTCCGCGGTGAGGTACTTCTCCGCCGCGGCCATGACCTCGTCCTCGGTGATCGAGTTGATGAGGTCGAGATACTCCGCGGTGCTGCTGACCGAGCCGTGGGTCATGTAGCCCACGCACATGCGGTAGATCCTGTTGTCGGTGGTCTCGGTGCTGCGCGCGACCGCTCCGCTGAGGAGGTTCTTGGTCCTCTCCAACTCGCCCTTCTCCAGTCCGTTCCTCTTGAACTCGCTGTAGGACTTGGCGGTCTCCTGCAGGGACTTGATCACGTTCTTGCCGGTGCAGGACATGAACGCGGACACGTAACCCGCGTCGCTGTAGCAGTGGGTGTTGTTGTAGATGGCGTACACCAGGGCGTTCTTCTCGCGGACGTTCTGGAAGAGCCTGGAGCTGGTACCGGAACCGATGACCGCGCCCATGAGCTTGACGACCGCGCGCTCCCTCGCGTCCAGCTTCCCGAGGGGGAATCCGAAGCCGATGTTGATGTGCTCGGAGTTGTGCTCGGTGCAGGTGTACTTGGCGCCGGGGGTGGCGGGGGCGGTCCTCTCGTTGACGACGGGGGCCTCCATGGGGTCGAAGGTCTCCTCCGCCCACCTGAGGACCTTGTCCTCGTCGATGCTGCCGGTGGCGAAGACCGCCAGGTTGGGCCTGCCGTACCTCTCGTTGTAGTACTTGCGGAGGTCCTCGTGGGTCAGGGGCTTGACGGTCTCCTCGGAACCACCCTCGTCCCAGCCGAGCTCGTTGCCGTCCCACAGGTTCTCCTCGAAGAGGTCGTGGATGTAGGACTCGGGCTCGGACTTCACCATGCTGAGCTCCTGGAGGACGATCTCCTTCTCCAGGGCGGTGTCCTTCTCGTTGATGAGGGGGTTGGCCACGATGTCGCCCACCAGTTTCATGGCGACGTCCGCGGTGGAGCCGAGGGTGATGCCGTAGTAGCCGGTCATCTCCTTGGAGGTGAAGGCGTTGAGCTCCCCTCCGGCACCCTCCATCTCCTTGGCCATCTCGAAGGAGGTGCGGGTCTTGGTCTCCCTGAAAACCGTATGTTCCAGCAGGTGCGAGAGACCGAAGATGCCGTCGTATTCGTCGCGGGACCCGGTGCGGACCGCCACGAGGAAACCGGCGTTGGCGCTGTACGGTATCCTCTCGGTTATGACGGGGATCCCTCCGGCCGTCTTCCTGAGTTCAATCGGAATGTCTTGCATGCACGGGTGTAGGCGGGCGGGCGATAAGAAACTGCCCCTCCGGGCGAAATAGCAAATAAGCAGTTAACATCCCCTCTCCGATATGTCCGAGCCCAAGATATTCTGGTACGAACGCGGCGAACTGAACGACCCCATCGCAATCGTGGGTTTCCCCAGCATCGGCCTGGTGGGATCCATCATCACCAGCTATATCGCCAGGACTCTCAGCATGAAGGTCGTGGCGGGAGCCACCCCCACCGACACCCAGCAGTACACGCTCATCCAGAACGGCACCCCCTATCCCCCGGTCAGGATCTACGCCGGCCCCATCCCCAAGAAGAGGAAGAAGAATGTCAAGCCCGCCGAGGGCGCGGAGACCGAGATGCCCCCGGAGAAGAAGGAGGCCCCCAGGAAGCGCGTCAAGGCCAGGGACCTCATCGTCCTCACCTCCGAGCTCGCCCCCAGGCCCGAGCAGACCTACGACTTCACGGTCGCCATGCTCGACATCGTGAAGGAGATGGGTGCCACGGACATCATTTTCATAGACGGGATCGCCAGGATGGACCAGAGCACCGCCATCCTCGGCGCATACACCAGCGACAGGGCCAAGGCCATGCTGGAGGAGGCCGGGGTCACCCTCATGGCGGACGGACTGGTCCGCGGAATGAGCGGCGTGGGACTCTTCCAGAGCAGGATCGACGGACTGGACGCCATGTGCCTCATCGCACCGGCCAACCCCCAGCTGCCCGACCCCCGCGCGGCGGCCTCCACCCTGCTCCCCCTCAGCAAGATCATCCCCCGTTTCGAGGTCGACCCCCAGCCCCTGATACAGGAGGCGCAGGAGATCGAGGACAGGCTCCGCAGCCAGCAGGCGAACCAGCAGCCGGTCAACCACAACATCTACGGGTGATCTGGATGGGCGTACTCGTTCCCAAGGAGTTCTTCATCACTTCGGGCCACGCCACCAGCCCCGTGTCCGACCTCAACGCCTTCGACCTCGCGCTCATGGATGCCAACATCTGCGAGCAGAACCTCGTGGCCGTCTCCTCGGTCATCCCCGACGGGGCGGTGGAGGTCGAGGTGCGCCCCATACCCATGGGCGCGGTCACCTTCTGCGTGCTGTCCCAGATGCGCGGATACTCGGGCAAGAACATCGCCGCCGGGATCGCCTACGCGTACCGCAAGGACGGCCACGGCGGATACGTCGCCGAGGGCCACCTCCACGGGAACCTGCAGGACCTGCGCGACGAGCTCAGGAAGAAGATGGAGGAGATGTCGCGCATCCGCGGCGTCGAGTTCGGTGAGATACACTACCGCATCGAGTCGCTCGAGGTGCCCCCGAACACCTACGGCTGCTGCATCGCGTCCCTCGTCTTCTGCGACTTCAGGTGATACCGTGTTCGCCGTCGTAGCATGCAGGGAATGCCTCAAGAAGAGGGTGGTCGACCTCAACGACAAGAGCTCCACCTGTCCCTACTGCGGGACCAGCGGCCCCCACAAGAACCTCAAGATCTACTTCCAGAGCGACGACCAGTCCCTGGTCAGGGCGGCCCTCCGCCAGCTCACCGGCTTCGTGCCCCCGGTGGAGAAGAAGCAGACCTCCGACGCCGACCCCTACTCCACCCTGGAATACCGTTACGAGCACTGCCATTCCGTCGACGAGAAGATGAGGGTGCTCGCCGAGGGGCTCACCGCGGTCTACGGGGAGTTCACCTTCGAGGACCTGGAGAAGATCGAGCCCAAGCACGCCGAGAAGTATCTGAAGGCGATGCTGGTGGAAGGCTACGTGCACGAGACGAAGTACGGCCGTTACACCGCCTGATCACTCGTCGTTGAACTTCTTTCCCTTCTTGGCCATCCTGTTGACCTCGATCACCATCATTCCGATCTCTTTCTTGTAGGCGTACAGCAGGTACATGGCGGAGACCGCCAGGCAGAGCACCGCGGCCGCGTACATGTAGATGCCCGAGTCGGAGTTGAGCAGGGTTATCGAGAACAAGACCCAGAACACGAGATTGTAGATCATGGCCTGGATCGCGAACTGCATGGGGACGTGGCGGGCGATGCCGTCCCCGACGGTGATGCCCACGGCGCTGTACTGCAGGGTCATGGAGACCGAGAGCACGAACAGGAACACGTAATCGATGGCTTCCAGGGAGCTGCCGAGGTTGGAGGCCGAGGTGGCGAACCAGTAGATGAGTCCCATGCCGGTGGTCGCTCCCGCACCGAGTCCGAAACCGTATCCGTAGAAGATGCTGTCGGACTTGCCGCGGTAGCGCTTGAGGTTGAGGCACACGACGATGGCCAGGACCTGGATGAAGGAGTAGACGATCACGGTCACGATGCTGTTGGCGATGTAGGAGTAGACCAGGAACAGGACGGTACCGGCCACCAGCCCCACGGCGAACAGCATGAAGAAGGACGGATCGCTGAAGTAGGGATATTCGGTCTGCGGATAGGTGTAGGGCCTGAGCAGGAAGTACATCAGCAGCAGGGCGGGTACGAACGCCAATGCGGCCGCGATATAGAATATCTCCATGTTTCCCCATCCCCTAACAAATATAAAAAGGGGTCAACGGCTGCGGCGGTCGTCCTGCCTGCGTCCGCGGTCCCCGGAGGGTCTGCCGCGGTTACGGCCGTTCCGGCCTCCGTCACGGGGCCTGCCACGGTTATGATATGGCCTTCCGTTACCGTGCTGGGTCTTCTCGTTCCCGGGTTTCTGGGAACGGTCCGGGGCATCCACCTGCTTGCCCGCCATGATCTTGTCGTAGTAGTGGACGACCATGCAGGAGCGCTCGCAGAGCCCGCAGGAGACGCACTTCTCGGGGTTCACGCGCATGCCGTCCTTGATGGTGATGGCCTTCCTCGGGCAGGACTTGGCGCAGATACCGCAGCCGGTGCACAGTTCGGCGCGGATGAGCGCCTTCACGGCCTTCTCGAAGGTCTTCTCGGCGCTCTTCGCATCCTCCGCGGTCACGGACACCTGCCCTCCGCCGAACACGCGGGCACGCCCGGTCTTCATCTTCACCAGGGCGATCTCGAACTCGGGGGAGTACTTCACATCCCCTACGGTGCGCATGGCGTCCTCCACGTAGGAGAAGTCCCTCCGGCGGGGGACGGTGACGATGGCCTCCATGGAATATCCGCCGGCCACGCAGACGGTCGCACCCTTCATGAGCTTCATGGAGAGCCCGTTGCCTCCCCTGGGCTCCATCTTCAATTCGAGACCCTCGGCCAGCTGTCTCATCTTGGGGGGCAGGACCTTCCATCTCCAGAAGCCCATGTCTATGTATTCCCTGGGCAGGCCGTTGCGCTCCGCGTACCTGTGGAGGTAATCCTCCCAGTCGCGGTACATCTCGGGGTGGATGCGGGAGGTGTTGCGCCACTCGCTGGCGAGGCAGGATGCGCAGAGATAGCACCCGATGCGCTCGAAGTCCCTCTCGTAGAGCGGGTTGTAGCGGAGCTTCCTCATCCAGATGTATCCCCATATCTCGGCGGCGCACCAGTCCCTGACAGGGTTCAGGTTGGTCTGGTTGGGGACGAAGGGGTTCTTGGTTACGAACTCGGTGCCGGCGCGGGAGAACGACTCCAGGGAGCGGTTGCCCTCGCAGGTGATGGTTCCCTTGGGGTAGTTGCGGGCGATCAGGTCGGAGATGGGTCCGAGCTTGCAGACCTTGCAGCACCACCTGAAGTCCTTGGCGGGCGGTCCGAAGGCGTCCACGTTCTCCCTGAATGCGTTGCCCGCCTTGGCGGTACGCAGGGTGAGATGCCCGGATTCGGAGAACTCCTTCACGTACTCGAGGGTCTCCGGGAACTCCAGTCCCGTGTCGGTGAAAAGGAGCTCTGGGTCTTTCACCGCGCGGGCCGCGAGACCGTAGGCGGCGAGGGAGTCCTTGCCACCGGAGAAGGACACCGTGACAGGGAGGTTCTTCCCCTTCACATAGTTCCTGATCTCGCTGACGGCGGTGCTCTCGAGCCTCTCGAGATGCTTCCTGTTGCAGGCCACGAAGACGTCCCTCCCCGCCTCGGGTGACAGGGGGATGCCCGCAGGGGTATTCAGGTCCCTGACCCTGACCGCCTTCTCGGCCTCCTTCATAGAGGAGCTGTCGGCCATGGCCACGCCGGGGCCCACCTTGAGGCCCTTCCTGATTATCACGGGGTCGTCCTTGGAGAAGGTGCCGATGACCTCGGATACGTTCGCGCCGGGGACCCCTTTGCCCTTGAGATGGCCGGAGACCCCGAAGATCCTGACCACGTTCTTCGTGGCCACGGGGTCGAAGAGCTCCGCCCCGGGCTGCCTGAGCTCCACCCGGAGACGGTCGGCGGCGATGTCGAACCTCAGCACGCCTATGACCTGGCCGTAGGCGATGATCTCGTCGGTGCGGTCCTCGCCGGGGACCTTGTTGAAGAAGATGGACTGGTTCTTGATGGGGATGGCGGTGCCGAACGCCTCTATGAGTAAATCCTCCAGGATCCCCACGCTGTCGCCCATGCAGGGGCGGATGTCCCCGGGGCTGTTGATCTCGAATTCCCTGCCCTGCGAACCGCATACGGAACATCTGCGGCCCAGAAGCAGCGTGCCGCAGTTGTCGCACCAGCGGCAGGTCTCCTTGCCGTTGGCGATGTTCGTGATGACAGGGGTCATGTCCGAACCTATGCCGTCAATATTAATTAATTATAGGCAAATGCACGCGCATGGATATCGACCGGCTCAGGGACGTCACGCCCAAAGGTTACAAGTTCAGCACCATAGAGGTCCGCGACCTGCTCATCTCCGTGATAGTTCTGTCCCTGGCGTTCCTGGTCATGTTCCGCAACGCATCGTTCACGGCCTACTTCGAGGAGCATCTCGGGGACCTCTGGGCGGTCGGCATGCTCGGGATGATGGTCGGCATCGTGGCGCTCAGCTTCGTCGCCCACGAGCTCGGCCACAAGTTCACCGCCCAGAAGTTCGGCCTGTGGTCCGAGTACAGGATGTTCCCCATGGGACTCCTGCTCACCCTCCTGATGAGCTTCGTGGGGTTCCTCATCGCCGCCCCCGGCGTGGTCTACATCAGGGGGTTCGTCGATGTCGAGCAGGACGGCAAGATCAGCGTGGCGGGACCCGCGGTAAACATCGTCCTCGCCCTCATCGGACTGGCCGGATGCATCGCGTTCAACCACAGCCC
The DNA here is from genome assembly GCA_902787415.1 of methanogenic archaeon. GTDB lineage: Archaea > Thermoplasmatota > Thermoplasmata > Methanomassiliicoccales > Methanomethylophilaceae > Methanomethylophilus. Next base: position 1,610 of record CADAGG010000016.1, on the reverse strand, counting down.
GATTGTCATCTTCTTCTATCTGCTGTTCATCCTGAACGCATCGCTGGCACTGTTCAACCTCCTGCCCATCGGCATCCTCGACGGGGCCAAGGTCCTGAGGTGGAACTCATCCGTTTGGGTGCTCTGCATAGCCATCGCCGGAGTGCTGTTCGTCTCGAGGCTGACCGGCATGCTGCCCGACTTCTACTACGGATAAGAGGGTAAAAAAAGGAAGTTGACGGGGGGATGTCCCCCGTCGGGTTTCACATGTATTCCTTGCAGGGATACCTGAGGTGCTGGAGAGGGCTGCCCCTCCACTGGGACGCCTTTCCGGGGTTCAGGATGTTCTTGGGATCGAACGCGCGCTTGATGTCGTTGATGCACTCGATCTCCGTCTTCCTCTCCTGCTGGAAGTTGAGGGCCTTGGAGATTCCGACACCGTGCTCGCCGGTGACGGTTCCGCCCATCTCGATGCAGAAGTCGAAGATCTCGTTGACGGCGGCGATTCCGCGGTCCCACTCGTCCTTGTCGTCCGGCTTCAGGACCATCTTGGTGTGGAGGTTTCCGTCGGATGCGTGACCGTAGGTGGCCACGGTGACGTTGTACTTGTCGGCGATCCTCTGGAAGGCCTCGACCGCCTGGGGCACCTTGGTGATGGGCACGCCCATGTCGTCGGCCAGGGACACGGAGACGTATCCGGGCTTGAGGACGGAAAGCGAAGCGAGTACGGACTTCCTGGCGTCGGTCCACTTGGCGATGACAGCGGAGTCGAAGGAGGGGGTGACGGACACCGCCTTGTTGGCGTGGGCGACCTCCTCGACGATCTTCAGGTCCCTCTGGATGACCTCGTCGGTCTCGCCGTCGACCTCGACGATGATGAGGGCGTTGACATCGGGCAGGGGGTTGCCGCGGGCCTTGTTGACCGCGTTGATGCTCACGCTGTCCATCAGCTCGCAGGAGGCCGGGATCAGGGGCTTGGCGATGATGGCGGAGATGCAGTTGCCTGCGTCGACGACGGAGTTGAACGCGCAGAGGCAGGAGGCGGACTTCTTGGGCTTGGTGGTGATCTTGAAGGTGATCTCGGTGATGATGCCGAGGGTTCCCTCGGACCCGCACATCAGACGTGCGAGCTGGTATCCGGATGCGTCCTTGATGGTCCTGGTACCGCAGCGGACGATGTCCCCGTTGGCCCTGACGAAGGTAAGACCCAGAACGAAATCCCTGGTGGCTCCGTACTTCACTGCCCTCATACCGGAGGCGTTGGTGGCGACCATTCCTCCGACCTGGCAGGCCTCGGCGGAACCGGGGGAGGGAGGGAAGAAGAATCCGTACTTGGCGAGCTCGGCGTTGAGGTCGTTGTAGATGCATCCTGCCTCCACGTCGACCCACAGGTCCTCGATGCTGACCCTCTTGATCTTGTTCATCTTCTGCATGGCGACGACGATACCGCCGTTGATGGGGACGGCCGCTCCGCAGAGACCGGTACCGGAACCCCTGGGGGTGACCGGGATCTCGTACTTGTAGGCGATCTTCATGATCTCCGAGACCTCTTCGGTGGTCACGGGCTGCACGACCACGTCGGGGTCGTGGTGGTAGATGGAAGAATCGAACCCGTAGGTGTACAGTACAGC
>CADAGG010000015.1:13217-16156 GCA_902787415.1 methanogenic archaeon | reverse complement strand
TCCTTGGCCCTGGCGGTCACGATCTCGGCGGGCAGGGGTGCGAAGACCTCGGATCTGCCCTGCGTGAGCCAGTCAATGTGGCACTCCACGGGCTTCTTCTTCATATGTGCCAGCACCATCGCGTAGACCGTCAGCTGGAGCTTGTACTCGTCGACGTAGACGGGCTCGCCGTCGGTCTTCCAGTCATGGACCTCGATCCTGTCGGGGAACTCGGCGAACATGTCGATGACCCCCCTCACGGTGGCGTTGAGGTCGTTGAGCGGGAGGCTGCACTCCTTCTCGGCGGTCAGCTCGGCACCCTTCGCCCCGAGTTCTGTGATGATATCCCGGGCCATGTTCAGCTGCGGATACTCCTTGAACAGACGGTCCTCGAGCGTCTTCCCGCGGACCAGCATCTCCGCCAGCTTGTGGACGTCGGTTCCGTACTGCATACCCTTCTTGTTGAACTCGTCGGACTCCGTCTCGGCGCGGTAGCCGCTCTTGTCGAGGTGCATGAGGCCGTGCACGGGGATGTTCTTCCTGCGGGGCCTGATGGGGGCGACGGCGGGGCGGTCGATGAGTTCCTCCTCGGCGGCGGTCAGAACGGGGATGGGTTCGGTGCCGCCCTCGACCTCGCCGTACCTGCCCTGGTAGTACTTGTAGAACACGGAGGGGCCCTTCCCGGCGATCATCGTGACGTACTGCTTGGCACGGGAGATGCCCACGAAAAGCAGCCTGCGCTCCTCGCTGTAGTCCTGGACCTCGGATTTGATGACCGCATCGGTCTTCCATGACTCGGTCAGGCTCTTCTCCCCTCCGAAACCGATGACCTCCTCCTTGCAGCGGATGCCCATGGTGTCGCTGAACACGAAGGTGCTGTCGTCATTGACCACCAGCGGGAAGGTCTTGGAGTCCATCCTGGGGAGGATCACGATCGGATACTCCAGACCCTTGGACTTGTGCACGGTCTGGATGATGACCGCGTTGCTCAGGGGGAGTCCGTCCACATCGTGCTTCGCGTCGGTGGCGATGTCCGATTCGATGATCCTGATGAGATCGGAGATGGTCATCAGGGAGTTGCGGTGGGAGGACGACAGGATGGCGGTGATGGCCTGCGTGTTGTCGTTGTCCCATCCGTAGAACGAGAATATGTCCGAGATGAGCTCGGTGATGCGCCTCCTCTTGGAACGCAGCATCGTCTTGAAAGCCCTCAGCTCCTGCAGGACGGGTTCGTCCTTCGTCTCCTTGTTCCAGTAACGGAGACGCTCGATGTCGAGCTCCGAGTAGCCAAGGTCCGCGAGGATCGGGACGATCCCCCACATGTCGCTGTCGTTGCTGATGTACTTCAGCCATGCGAGCAGCATCTTCCCCTCGCGTGACGCCATGACGTTGACATCGCCCTGGAGGAACGCGGGGATCCTGTGCTCGGAGCAGGCCTCGAAGATCTTCAGGGAGACCGGAACGGTCCTGCAGAGGATTGCGATATCTCCGTATCTGGGTCTTCTTGTTTTTCCATCCTCGGCGATGAGGTAGTCATCGGAGTTCACGTAGTTGAGGATGCGCCTGAGGACCTCATCAATCTCGGCTTCCTTGTTCTCGCATTTCACACATTCGAAGGCTGTGTGCTCCCCGATGTCCTCCCTCTTGGAGACGATGGGGGTGATGTCGGCGCGCAGGGCATCGAGGTCGAGGGTCTCCTCTGAGCCGGGGATCAGCAGGCTCTCGTAAGCCCTGTCGATGATGAGCTGCGAACTGCGGTAGTTCTCCAGCAGGGGGAACTTGAGGGTCTCTGCCGGGCGTACGGATACGCGTTCGATATCGTCGTTCAGGAACGCGGTGAGCTCCTTCACGCGGTCCTCGAACCGGGTCATGTTCTCGATGGAGACGAATCTGAATCCGTAGATTCCCTGCTTCCAGTCACCGACCACGCAGAGATTGGGTTCCTTCAGGAGCATCAGGGAGATCATCATCTGGTTGGTGTTGGTGTCCTGGAACTCGTCCACGATCAGGTATCTGGTCCTGAAGGACTCCCTGGCCCGGGAATCGCTGTAGAGGATGACGAAGGCGAAGGTGGCGACCACTCCGAAGGTGAGATGTCCGTCGATGACGCATCTGTGGAGGTAGTCGTAGTAGATCTCGTGGATCATGTCGATGAGGGCCGTCCGGTCATCGTAGGCCGCGGCATCCAGCATCTCGGAGCTCGGCGGGTCGGCGAAGAGATCGAAGCCCTCCAGTCCCGACCTGCCCTTGAACTTCTTGCCGTCGTCATTGAACCCGGGGAAGGCGTCGAGCAGTCTGCGGACGGTGTCAGGGTCCCCGAGCAGATCCTTTCCGTCGTTGCCTCCGAACCAGGGGAGGGTCCCGATCGAGGACCTCCTGTAGGGCAGGATTCCGCGGGACATGAGCCTGTTGAGCAGGTCGTAGACCGCGTTGGGCTTCTCGGCGGCCAGGGCGGCCAGGTCCCCGAATTCCTCCCCGCGTGTGTGCAGGAAGCGGTCCAGGAAACGTGCGAAGTGGAGATGGTTCAGGCTGTCGTTCTCGGTGATGTCGGCGCTGCGGCTGAGCTCCTCGTCGAACTTGAAGAACCTGCTGATGTAACCGGGGGACTGTTTGACCACGTTCAGGCAGAACGAATCGAAGGTCCCGATGTAGGTCTCCTTCACGAGTTTCGATACGTGTTTGAAATCCGCTTCGGTGATATCGTTGCCGCTGCGGAGCTTGGCTACCTCTGCCTGTACCCTCTCCTTCATCTCAGCGGCTGCGTTGCGGGTGAAGGTGAGCATGATGAGGTCCTTGGGACCCATGTCCTTCCTGAGCAGGATGTTGATGCAGCGGTGCACCACGGTGTAGGTCTTGCCGGTACCGGGTCCCGCATCGGCCACGAGCATGCCCTCGGTGGTCTTGGCGATCTTGGTCTGGGATTCATTCAGAGTCATTTCCGGCCTCCTCCTCGGATTTGA
>CADAGG010000015.1:0-13165 GCA_902787415.1 methanogenic archaeon | reverse complement strand
GTCCAACTTCCCCTTCCTGAGGTCGTATATGGGTACCTTCATCTCGTGGTAGGCGGATGCATGGTCCTTGGTGAGCTGTTCGACGAACCTCTCCATGGTGTCGGACGGGACTATGACGGTCTCGTTGCCCTCGGTGAAGTACTCCTGCCTGAGGTACTTGGCGGCATTCGAGAACAGGCCCCTCACGTTCTTGCGGTTGGTATCGGCGGAACTCAGGCCCACCAGGTTCAGCATCGCGGTGGGGTCTGCATCCGCATCGAGACAGCCCCGTTCGTACATGTCGAGCAGCATGGGAGATACCATGTCCCAGCGGTCTGCATATTTGGTGTATGCCTTGGTGCGGGCGCAGTAGTCGTGGAGCACTCCGCCGCTCTTCAGGACCATCTCTGCCGAGGTCTCCCCGACCAGCCTGATCTCCCTCAGGTTCCTCATGATATCGAAATCGTCGTCCACCGATTCTATGAGGTTGTCCCCCAGGAAGAACAGTTTGAAACTGCAGGGCACTCCCCTGTTCTCGGACAGCGCCTTGAGATAGATGAGGGGCTGGAACTCGTGATAGGATTTCGTCTTGCGCGAGAACCTGTCGATTATGTCCTTGGCGTTCTTGGTCTTGCCCGTCTTGTAGTCGAAGATGACGTTGTCGATGCAGAGGTCGTACTTCGCGAAGAGCGGTGCCTTGGAATTGAACTGGGCCTCGGTCATGGAGCTGGTGGCGTTCTTGCCCTCGTCGAGCATGAACGTGTTGCGGTACTTGCGGCCGGTCTGCACCGAATCCAGGGGGACCTCGTCCGGCCTGACCCTGTCGATGAACCTCACGATGTTGCGGATGTATAACCTGAACTTGCTCACGTCCAGGTCCTCGAGGCTGTCGCTGGAAAGTCCCGCGTACATGGAGTTGAGGCGTTCCACATAGTAGTCGAGACCGTTCTCCTTCACTATCTCCGGATAGCAGAAGTAGAACTCGGCGAAATCGTGGAGCACGGTCCCGAAGATGGCGGTGTCACTGTCCTCCGTGGGGAGCACCTTGGAGAACATGAACTTCAGAGGGCAGTCGGCGTAGTTGTTGTAGTCGGTCTTGGAGAAGTCCTTCACTTCGGGTTCTCCCGCGACTTCGATCTCCCCCGCGGTGCTGGACTCGCGCACCTTGGTCCTGGACCAGGTGCCTTCCACATAGCTCCCGCAGATGTCCGCGAACTTCTCGATCTTCTTTCCCTCGTAAATGGTCTGGAAGGCGCTGGCGGGGACGTTCTCCTTTCCGTCGTTCACGGGTTTGACGGCGTAGATCCTCTGCTCCCCCTGCTGCAGGAGGATGCTGATGCGGTCCGCGTTCTGCTCCTCCAGGGCCTCCTTGTCGACGTAGTCCTTGCCTGCGGCGGTGACGTCCCATGAGGCGTCCAGTCCGATGAAGATGACGAAGGGCCTGTCCACGTAGTATGCATTCCTGCTGTCCGCCAGGAGGACGCCCTTCCTCTCGTACTCGGGGACCTGCTCGTTGTGCTTGAGGTCGCCGATGTTGTTGACTGCGTAGGAGATCCTGTTCACGAGTGCGGGGGTCACTTTCTTTCCGGCGAGATGCATGCTGTCCACCAGGATGGCCACCGAGGTCTTCCTCTGGGGCCAGCCCTGGAAGAGGTTCTCCATGGCCTCTGCGAAGGTCATCTGCCTGATGTCCCTCATGGTCTCCATGAGGCGGCGGGTGACGGGGTCGCACGGTTTGTCGAAGTGGACCTTCGAAAGAAGGTAGTTGTCGAGTTTCGGGTCGAGATTGCTGAAGTCCTTGTTTTCCGCTGTGTTGCCTTTGTAGTATCCGGAGAACAGCTCGCGGACGTCTCCCGCCCTGAGGGTCGGGTAGTCGAGGGCGAGGGTGAGGAACTCCACGAAGTCCCTCACCTGCGCGAGGTCCTTCACGTCGAGTCCGTTCTTGAAAGGGATCTTCCTGCGGTAGAGCGCGGAGCGGATGGCGTCCGCGATGGGGCCGGAGGAATCGAGGACGATGGCGGTGTCGTCGGCGGTCTCGGGTGTGATGAGGTCCGCCACACTGCCGGCGATCTGCCTGTCGTTGCCGATGGCGCGGATGACATCGATGGAGTATTCTTCCTTCGTGAAGAGGTCGATCTCCGCATGTTCCAGAGGTACGAATTTCTTGTCGAGCTGGTTGAAGAACTCGAGACCGATGACGGCACAGCTCTTACCCCTGAACTCGGTACGGTAGACCTCGGGGTCGTAGATGCTCATCAGCTTCTGCAGGGTGGGAAGGCCGTCGAAGGCCTCCAGGACCTTCCTCGATTTGGAGGTGGGCAGATATTTTGCGACCTCCTCGGTGTACCTCATGATGTCGCGGATGTTCTCCAGTTCACCGTGGATGTAGGCGAAGTCGTAGCCGGTCTCCTTCTCGATGGCCTCGATCGTTTCCAGGTCGGAGTAGGCCTTCTCGCCGAGGACCCTGGTCTCCAGCATGCCGGCTATCTGCTTGGGGGTGTACGCGAACCCGCCGAGACGGAAGTCGTCGATCTTGGCGTTGAGGGCGGTGGCCAGGGCCGCGTCGCAGGTCAGGACGTAGTCGAACCCCTTGACCTCCTCGTAGAGCTCGTCGATGGACTTGGCTCTCCTCAGGGTCATTCCTCCTGTCCTTCCTCTTCGGGTTCCCGGTAGAAATCGATCTTCTCGTGGATGGATGCGCCGCAGAAGGGGCAGCAGTCGAGCCGGAGGTCCTCCGTGTTGTCGAGGAGGTAGACGCTGCCTCCGGAGCGGCAGGCGTTCTTCTGGTCCTTGCCGGGCACGTAGATGAAGCGCTCCTGGTAGTAGGCGCCCTGGTAGGCGACGAGGGCGGACATCTCGCGGCAGCAGCTTACCACCACGGACCTGTCGTGGACGACGAGGCTGCCCCTGCACTGTCCGTAGCCGGTGAGCAGCTTGAACCTCTGGCGCTCGAGCTTCTCGGACTCCGCCGCGTAGTAGTGGTAGAGGAGGTCCTCCTTCACAGGGTCGGGGATGACCTCGGAGAGCTTCGCCAGCTCCCGCTCGGCCCTGTACGAGGGGTCGCGGTCGAGCCTCTCGGCGTACATGCGCACGAGCTTATTCTCGGATGCGTTCTCGATCTTCCTGCTGAACTTCTTCTTCGACACTCACTGACCTCCTTTTCCTTCTTCCAACTGTTTGCGCAGCAGGGCCAGGGCGGCCTGCTGCTTCATTATCTGCGAATCCGCGTCCCTGCAGTGCTCGGTAAGCTCCCTGATGTTCCTGCGGAGCATGTCGATCTGGTTCTTGAGCTCCCGGTTCTCCATCTTCAGGTTGCCGTTCTCGATGGCCTTGAGCTTGGCCTCGTTGCGGAGCTCCGACAGCGCCTCGGCGGTGACGGTGACCCTGGTGGTGTCGCAGGACACGTTCCGGTCGGGGTTCTCCGCCAGGCGCTTGTAGTAGGAAATCTCCTTCTCGGCCTTGGCGAGACGGTTCTCGAGCTCGGCGGCGTAGGCGCGGCCGGCCTCCAGCTTCCTGGAGAGGTCCTCGATGCGCTCCTCCAGGGGATCCCTTCTGGGGGTTCCCTGCGTCTTCTCCACCAGCAGATGGTTGCGCTCCATCTGCAGGAAGCGCTTGGACACCTCCAGGTTGTTGCGCACCACGGGGTCGGTCTCCAGCTGCATCTGCGAGGCGATGTCCGCCAGCTTCGAATCTATGTCGGCGATCTCCGCGTCGTAGTCGGGGCCCTCGTCCTCCATCTCGTCGAGCCTGCGCTCGAGCTCCGCGATCTCGTCGTTGAGCATGGCGAGCATGCCCTTCAGACCCTTCGCGAGCTCGGGATCGGATTCTGCGGAGAGCTGCTCCCCGATGTCGCCGGCACGGCGTCTGCGCTCCTCAAGGAGCCACATCAATTCTTCGGCGGAACCCTCTCCTTTCTCCATGTGCGGGGGTATGTTGTAGCCATATAAAACGGACATTATGTTATTGTCAGAACAGCGTCCTCTGGTAGGAGAACGTCTTGACCACGGAGTCCGGGATTTCCATCCACATCTTGGCGTCTGGGTCTTTAGCGACCTTCACCGGCACGGCGATCCTGCGGGCGTTCTCTAGGCGGTAGGAATAGCAGGCCTTCCCGGCGTGGTAGGGGGCGATGGCGGTCTGCGAGAAGGGGCCCACCTGATGCCACCTCACGAACTCCTCGTAGGAGATGGTGTCGCACCCCGTGAGCTCGGCCAATCCGTACACCTTGAAGGTGGCGGAGTCGACGAGTGCGATGGTACCTCTGGTGCCGGTGGGATACAGGCGGGCGTCGGTGTCCTTCTTCCCGTCGAGGATCTCATCGAGGTAGTACTTCATCATCAGGAGTCCGCGCATCGGACGGTAATCGTCATCCGCTGATAAAAGGATATAATCGGGATTCGCTATCCCCGTCGTATGTGCGCGTTACCCTCTTTCGTGGAGGACATCATGGCCTCCTGCCTCGGCTGCAGGAGATGCGAGAAGGTCTGCCCCTCGTTCAAGTACGGCGGATGCAGCCCGTGGCTCTCCATGCTCGAGAGGGACAACGCCAACGCCACCATGTGCATCGGGTGCGGCAAGTGCAGCGAGGTCTGCAAGCACACCGACCCCAAGCTAGCCCTGCTCTATCTCAGGGCCGAGTACCTCAACGCGCAGGTGCCCGAGAGCTTCGAGTCCACGGGGTATTCCATACCTCCCGCCTCCGACGAGTGGAAGGAGAAGGTGCCCGCCTACACCGAGGGGAACGACGTCTACATGCTCCCCGGATGCATCGTGCAGGGCCGTCTCCCCTATCTCAAATACGCTGCCGTCAAGGCCTTCCAGGCACTGGGCATCGGCCTCGGGGAGCTGCCGGAGAACACCTGCTGCATGTATCCCGTGCCCTTCCGCGTGATGGAGGAGCCCGAGCGCAACGAGTACAAGTACAAGATGCGCGCCAAGGCCCACGGGAAGGACACCGTCACCCTCTGCGCCGGATGCACCGACGAGCTCGGCAGGTCGGGAGTATATGCCCCGCACATCTGCACCTACCTCGTGAAGTACCTCGACAGGATCAGGAAGCTCCCCGGTGTCAAGCTGAAGGTAGCCATCGAGCCCGGATGCTCCGCCGAGAGGTACATGAAGGACATCATCGCCATCGTGGAGGCCACCGGCGCCGAGTACGTGGGAAACGCCTACGGCTGCTGCGGTAAGAACGTCAAGGGCATCAACGACAAGCTGATGGCCGAGAGGGAGGCCGAATGCGCCGAGGCCGACGTCATCGTCATGGGCTGCCCCAACTGCCAGTGGTTCTACGACAACTACGAGGGCGGCAAGCCCGTCATCCATTTGGCGGAGCTCCTGGCCATGGCTGCGGGGGACACCGAGACCCTCAAATTCCACAGGATACCCCTTAACCTGTGACTTTTTATATATAAGGCCGATTGGGAACGCATGACCGACAAGATCTACGTGGTGGAGGCCATCTGCGACGGCGCACAGGGATACCCCTATGACGAGATTCTATCCATCGCAGTCTGCGCAGTGGATCTTGAGGCGGGCGATTTCGATTCCGTCTACGACGCCACCCTCGGTCTGGAGCCCAAGTACGTCGGCAAGGCCAAGCTCGATTATGCGGAGGAGCAGGGACTGAACGTCTCCTCGCTCTACGCGGGCATGCCCGTCGACGAAGCCGTGAGGGGATTCAAGAAGGTCATCAGCGACAAGTACGTCACGAGCTACGACATCAGGCAGGTCTTCTCCAAATACCTGATCAACGCCCCCTGGGACATAACCCTGGAGGCGCACGTCATGCCTTCCATCATGAACCGTCAGCCCATCAGCTTCAGGTGCAAGTACCCGGAGGACGAGGCCCACATCATCCGCAAGGCCTACGACAGGATGTTCAAGCGCTCCGACCCCGCCAACGTCGGCAAGGAGAGGGGAGCGTTGGAGCTTGCACAGAAGGCGTCCATGATCCTCATCAACCTCTACGGCCGCGAGAAGTACCGCGTCTGAGTTCGAACAGGCATGTTGTCGTCGATCGTTCTAATCAGCTGACTGTCTGCTGTTTTTATTCGGCCTGAGGAGAATTCACCAGCAAGCTCCAGGGTGAAGATAAGGCGGATGAACTCCTCGTAACTATGATATCGACGTAAGTGATACTACCATAGAGGAGGCAGACCTTATGGGTGCATTGGCAGAGGAGATGGAGATGGTCCGTGAGGAAGGCCGTGAAGAGGGTTCTGAGAGGAAACTGTCCGAACTGGTCGAGTTCTACGCGGAATACGTCGCCAAGAAGATGTCCGAGACCGGGAAAACCGCTGAGGAAATAATGTCCGATCTCCCTATTCTCCCCGAGTGCTACGACAGGGTCTTGGAGACCCTCGCCAGAAAAGGATGACCGTTATCGGGAGCTTTTGCCAGGTTTGAGGAGCGAAAGTTCCTCCTCGGTGAGCTCGACCCTCTTCTTGTAGTGCAGGGCGAGGGCCTTCTTGGCGGCCTCGGCATCGCCGAGCTTGAAGGCGCGGATGTACCATGTCGCCGCGGCCCTCGATTTGTCCTTGCCGTAGTAGCCCTTCTCGAATCCCTCCGCTAGTGCCAGACATGCCGGGATATCGCCCAATTCACCGTTGAGGCGGTATGCTGTATAGGCCTTCTTGGTGGAGGGATCGTCTATCGAGGACATGTCGATGTACGCCTTCGCCTCATCAGATCCGAGGTCGGCCGCCTGCTTCAGGAGCCGGGCGGGTCTGCGGAAACCGTAGGTCTTGGTGTCCTTCAGGCAGAACTCGGCCAGGGCGACCATGGCGGGGGCATAGCCCATCTTCACCGCGCGCTCCAGCCACTTGACCGCGAACTCGTCGCTCCGGAAGAACTCGCCCTCCCCCTTCAGGAAGCCCATGCCTATCTCGTACGGAAGCTTGGGGTCCTCCAGGCTCCTGCCGTGGGAGTACCTCATGACGATGTCGTGGTCGGGGGTCTCCTCTATCTTGGGAGGTATCACTATGGGCACCTCCTTCTGCTCGTACTCCTCCGACGTGAATGCTCTGGACATCTTCATGCTAGACGGAGGGGGACCTCCTTCCCCTCTCCGAACATCTTCATGCCGTACAGGCAGTTGTAGACCATATCCCTTACGGCGTTGGTGTAGTAGAACGCCATGTGGTGGGTGAGCAGGACATCGGGACGCTTCCTGAGGATGCCGAACCAGCGCTCCTCGAGGTCCATGTCCCTGCAGTCGTTGTAGCAGAGGCCGAACTCGTCCTCGAATACGTCCAAAACGGCGTAGCCTATCCTCCCGGAATCCAGCGCCCTGATAAGGGCGGCGGTGTCCACCAGGGGTCCCCGGGCGGTGTTCACGAGGATTGCACCCTTCTTCATCTTGGAGAACGCATCGTCGCCGATGATGTGCTTGGTATCGGCGTTGAGCTCCAGGTGCAGGGAGACGATGTCCGATTTGGCCAGGAGCTCACCGAGCTCCACCCTCTCGGCGTATCTGTCCGCCTCCACCGAAGGGCTGCGGTTGCAGTAGCAGAGCCTGCATCCGAAGCCGGAGAGGTCCCTCAGGACCGATTTCCCGATCCTTCCCGCCCCGATGATGCCGACGGTCATGTCCTTCAGCTCCCCCGCCATCAGGCCGTTGAGCCTGAAGTCGCCGGAGGCGGTGTGCTCCATGACCTCGCGGATCTTCCTGACCGCCATCAGGATCCCCATCACAGTGTACTCCGCCACGCCTTCCGGGTCGTAGGTGATGTGGCTGACGACCATCCCGATCTCCTTCGCGTGCTTCAGGTCGATGTGGTCGTAGCCGATGGTGCGGGTGGAGATCATCCTCACCCCGAGCTCCCTGAACCTGTCGAGCATGGGTGCCGTGATGGGGGTGGTGATGACCGAGACGAAATCGCATCCTGCCGCGAGATCGCAGTTCTCCAGGGTGGGGGCCTCCTCGGTCCATGCGAGTTCCATGCCCATCTCCTTCGTGTACCTCACGAAGAACTCCTCCTCGTCGAACCGGCGGAAGTTGTAGACGAAGACCTTCATGACGGGTGGATGGCGTCACACGTTATTATGGATTTTCAATCGGTTATGAAAAATGAATAAGAGGTTTGGTAAAGGGTTTCTGGGTATGTGACTTTCACCTGTGGGAGAACACGAAGGATACGGAGTCCGCGGTCTTCTCGGAGACGCGGACGAAACCGGTCCTCTCGAGCTGCACGCTCTCTCCCTTCTCCTTGGCGAAGGCGCTCTCGACGAGTCCCTCCCTGACGGATCCGTCGGGCATGAGGAGGGTGGCCTTCATGGCGTCGGGACCGACCCACTGGACGGCCTTGGCGCCCTTCTTGAGGATGGAGACGTCGTTGCCGGCGTACTTGGCGGGGGTGCCGTACTCGAGGTTGCAGAAGTCCTTCAGACGGATCCTGCCGGCTTCGGCGAACAGCTCGGAGTCCTCCTTGGAGAGGCAGACGGAGATGGGGGCCTTGAAGTCGTAGTCCCTGCTTCCCCTGTCGGCGTGGTCGGGGTGGAGGGGCGCGGATCCCTTGATCTCGTCGACGCCGTCGATGTCGAACTTCACGGGGCTGTCGACGAAGAAGTACCTGTTGGAGACGGGGTCGATGACGTCGCGGTTCATGCTGTAGAGTCCGTCCCAGGAGAACTCGATGTCGACGCTCTTCATACCGGCCTCGACCCAGTAGCGCCTGACGGCCTCGGGCATGATGCCGCGCCTCTTCAGGGCGCGGACGGTACCGGTGCGGACGTCGTCCCATCCGGAGTACTCCCCGTCCTTGATGGCGCCCTTGATGATCGAGGTCTTGAGGACGGTGTCGGGGATGTGGACCAGGCCGTAGTGGTAGTACTCGGGCTTCTTCCATCCGAAGTAGTCGAAGATGTACTCCTGTCTGTTGGTGTTGTTGAGGTGGTCCTTACCCCTGATGACGTGGGTCATGCCCATCTCGTGGTCGTCGATGGCCACGGAGAGGTTCATCATGGGGTAGGCGATGTACTTGGTGCCGGTCCTGGGGTGGGGCGCCCTGACCAGACGGAGCGCTACGAAGTCCCTGACGGCGGGGTTGGGGTGCTGGAGGTCGGTCTTGACGACCACCACGGCCTTACCGTCGTCGTAGTCGCCGTTCAGGAACTTGTCGTACCTCTCGAGCTGGGTCTCCACGGGGAGGTCGTGGCAGGGGCATGCCATTCCCTTCTCCTTGAGCTCCCTCCAGTGGTCGCCGTCGCAGGTGCAGACGTAGGCGTGGCCCTGCTCCAGGAGCTTCCTGGTGTAGTCGTAGTAGAGGGGGAAGCGGTCGGACTGGATGTACCTCTTGTTGCATTTGACGCCCATCCACTCGAGGTCCTCGGGGATCATGTCGTAGGCGTCGGGGTCGATCTTCTCGGGGTTGGTATCCTCGAACCTGAGGACGAGGTCGCCGCCGTAGCGCTTGACGTACTCGTCGTTGAGGATGGAGACGCGGGTGTGACCGATGTGCAGGGGTCCGGAGGGTCCGGGTGCGATACGCATGACCACCTTTCCGTCGACGTTCTTGAGTTCGGGGAGCTCGTACTTGCGCTCCTTCTTCTCCTTCACGAGGAGAGAGGCGTCCAGTTCCTGGAGGGCCTTGGTCTGTGCCTCGGGACTCATGGCGTTGACCTCCTCGACGATGGAGTTGATGAGGGGGGTGATCTCCGCGCTCTTGGCACGGAGCTCGGGGCATCCGCCCAGAACCTTTCCCACGACTGCCTTGGGGTTCGCCTTGCCTTTGAAGAATACGGCGTTCTGCAGCGCGTATTTTCTGATGGTCTCGTTGATGTTGTCCATTGTATCATTCCGTCCGGTCCGACCGGCGTTATAGTCGGGCGTAGATACTCGCTATATTTTAGGCCGATGGACGTTTAGGGGAACAAATTGATAAGAAATCCCGTAAAACGGGGCAATATTGACACAATGTCCGACAATAGACATTTATACACACCATCCGTTTACTACCCTATGTCCGAACCAGTGTCCAGGGAGAGCCTCGCAGAGAGGACCAGGATTTATATCGACGCACACCCCAGCATCAAGGACTGCGTCGCGAAAGGTCTCATCAACTATTCCTCCCTGGCACGTATGATCATGAAGGACCTGGAGGTCGAGAACGAGGAGGCGGTCATGATCGCCTGCAGGCGTTACGCCTCCAAGCTCAGCGTCACCACCGACCACGAGCTCAGCATCCTCTCCATCCTCAAGGACAGCAGGCTCGAGATGAGGACCAAGACGTGCATCGTCACCGCCAAGAACGACTGGACCGTCCTCCACAAGATGGACAACCTGTTCAAGGACATGTGGAACGAGAACTCCATCATGCAGTGCGTCCAGTCCGCTTCGGCGGTCACCATCATCGCCGACAGGATGCTCAAGGACAGGATCATCGACACCGTCGGAAGGTTCAACCTCATCAAGATCAGGGAGAACCTGGTGGAGATCGTCGTCAAGTCCCCCGAGAAGATCGTGGACACAGCGGGTGTCATCGCGTACCTGATCACCAACCTCTCCGATGCGGGCATCAACCTCGAGGAGACCGTCAGCTGCCACACCGACACCATCTTCATCGTCAACGAGCCCGACATGATCAACGCGTACACCGTGCTGACCAAGTGCATACAGTCCGCCGAAGAGACCGTCGGATCCAACTGACCCAGACAACTCATTCTTCAATCCGATGGACCGGGAAGTTCCGGGAACGGGGCGTACCCGAAGATGACCTCGGGACCTGCGAGGAGTACGTTCTGCCCCTCGGCGGCCTCAGAATCCCATCGTCGAATCCCGATACGGAGAACAGGACGAGCAGGCCGTAGGCCTCCATCGCGTGTTCTGGAGCGAGATGGGCGCAGTCCCCAAACTCATATTTTTAAAGGCATCCCGCTTGCTCCATGTCATGAAATCCTACGAGGTCATGACCGTCGTGCTAGTCGCCATCCTGGCGACCGCAGGATGCGTCCACCTGGCAGACACTATGGGAAAAACCAGCGAACCCGAGCGCATCGGCATCATCGGGGCCATGGACGAGGAGGTCTCATCGCTGAAGGAGGCAATGCAGATCGACCGCAGGGAGACCGTGGAGAGCATGGAGTTCTACATCGGAAAGCTCGGCGGACAGGATGTCGCGGTGGTCCAATGCGGTATGGGCAAGGTCAACGCTGGCACATGCGCACTGATTCTCATACAGAAGTATCATGCGAGAGCCGTCATCAACACCGGTGTGGCAGGCTCTCTTGACAATATCCTCGACATCGGCGATTTCGTGGTATCCGTTGACGCGGTCGAGCACGACTTCGATGTCAGCCCCATCGGCTTCGAGAAGGGAGAGATCCCCTACACCGGGAAGTACGCCTTCGAAGCGGACAAGGCCCTGAGGCAGAAGGCCGTCGACGCCATCGCCAAGAGCACCGTCGGAGTGAAGGTCCACGAGGGAAGGGTGTGCACCGGGGATCAGTTCATCCACACCGACGAGCAGAGGACCGCCATAACCAGCGTCTTCGGAGGCCTGTGCTGCGAGATGGAGGGCGGGGCTATCGCCCAGGTATGCTATCTCAACAATGTGCCGTTCGTCATCATCAGGGCCATATCCGACAAGGCCGACGGTTCGTCGTCCATGGATTACGAGGAGTTCAAGAAGATCGCCGCCGCCCGTTCGGCCGCCGCCGTCATGTATCTCCTGGAACACGAGTCCCCGTGAACGTGCCGCCGGCAGACAGTCCAGCTGCCGGCGCACTCCAACCCTTTTTATATGGGGACTCATACGTACCCTTATTGCGCGGTACCGTTCGTGCAGGATTTGAACTAATGACCTCTTTTGAAGAACTCGGAATAAACAGTGCGCTCATCGACTCCATGATGGACATGGGTTGGTCAGAGCCCACCCCCATCCAGTGCGAAGCGGTACCCGTAGGGATGGCAGGCAACGACCTCATAGCCAAGGCCCAGACCGGGACCGGCAAGACCGGCGCCTACGCCATGATTGTGCTCAGCAGGATCGGCAAGGGGAGGCAGATCCCCTCCGCCATCGTCATCACCCCCACCAGGGAGCTCGCCATGCAGGTGGACACCGAGCTCAGGAAGATCTCCCGCAAGTCCGGCCACATCAGCACCGCCGTCTACGGCGGAGCCCCCATCGACAGGCAGATCTACGCCCTCAGGAGGGGAGCGGACATCATCGTCGGCACCCCCGGCAGGCTCAGGGACATGATCGAGAGGGACGCCTTGGACCTCTCCCAGGTGAGCGAGGTGGTCCTCGACGAGGCCGACCGCATGCTCGACATGGGATTCGAGGACGATTTGGACTTCATAATGGAGCACATCCCCGAGACCAGGCACACCCTGCTGTTCTCCGCCACCGTGGACAGGGACGTCCAGGAACTGGCCGAGGACATGCTCACCGACCCCGCCATGGTCGACATATCGGGAGACACGCCCACCACCGGGCTCACCAAGCAGTACATCATCCCCTGCAAGAAGAACGAGAAGAAGGAGATCCTCTACGAGCTCCTGGAGAAGGGAACCCCCAAGACCATCGTCTTCTTCGCCACCAAGTCCATGGTCGACGAGATCTACCAGGAGCTGAAGGCGGAAGGCGTGAAGGTGGGAACACTCCACGGCGACATGCCCCAGAAGCTGAGGGAGAGGGTCATCGGCGACTTCAGGGACAACCACATACTCACATTGCTGGCCACCGACGTGGCCGCCAGGGGTCTCGACGTCAGGGACGTGGACCTCGTCATCAACTACGACCTCCCCATCGACCCGGAGACCTACCTCCACAGGATAGGCAGGACCGGCAGGGCGGGGAAGGAAGGAATCTCGGTCTCATTGGTCAACCCCCGCGACAGGAAGCTCGTCCGCATGTGCGAGGACGAGGCCGACACCGAGATGGAGAAGATCACACCAGACGGCCTCGACCCCATCGACGCCGTGCACGAGATGGTATTCAGGGAACGTCCGAAGAAGGAAAGGAAGATGAAGGTCGAGAAACACAGGAACAACAGCAGGGCCAACTCCGGAAGCGAGGAGAGGGAGGGCTTCGCCACCCTAGAGATCAGCCTCGGAAAGGCAGACGGTCTCAAGCGCAGCGACATCGCGGACTTCATCAGGCAGCGCGCCAACCTCCCCGAGGACGCCATCGGCAAGGTCGGACTGAAGGACGACGTCTCCTTCGTGGAGGTCTCCCTCGACCAC
>CADAGG010000014.1 GCA_902787415.1 methanogenic archaeon | reverse complement strand
TTATCCCCGACGATGCACACCGCGGTGGGAACGGGAGGGACGATGTCGAAGCGCCTCATGCCGGAGAGGGCATGCGAGATCTCCCCGTCGGAAGGTATCAGAAGGTCACTCTCCTCTGGCGGCACGGGACTTCTTGGGGATGGGGAGGGTGACCAGGAAGGTGTTGCCGGGGCCGTCCCTGCGGAGCAGCTCGATGCTTCCGCCCAGAGTGTCGGCGAGACGGTCGTTCAGGCTGGAGAACGTGACCCCTTCGGGGTGCTTGGACTCGTCCTCCGCGAGCGTGGCCCTGGTGAAGGCGGTGCCGTCGTGGGTGACCTGGATCTGGTAGCTTCCGCCGGCGACCGACGAACGCACCAGGACGGTGCCCCCTCCGGAGGGCCTCAGCCCGAAGTCGATGCAGTACTCCACCAGCATCTGAATGGTCTGCGCGGGGATGAAGAAGTTCCTGACCTTGATGTCTGTCTCGTAGTTCAGCTTCTCCCCCATGCCGAGCTTCTCCAGCATGATGTATGTCTCCACATGGTCGAGCTCGGCCGCGAAGGCGATGGGCCCGCTCTTCTTCAAGGAGTCTAGATTGCCTCTGAGGTACATTCCGAAGTCGGAGATGGCCTCCCTGGTGGCGGGCGGGTTGCCCTTGATGTTCATGATGGAGGTGAGCGAATTGTAAAGGAAGTGCGGCTGGATCTGGGAGATGAGGATCTTGGCCCGCTGCTCCATGAGCTCCGCGTCCTTGAGGATCAGCTCCTTGCTCCTGCCCACATAGAAGTTCCCGTAGATGATGAGCAGCGACAGACAGAAGATGATGTTGATGGTGCCCACTGGATTCAGGATGGAATCCAATATGATGGACAGCAGGGGCGCCAGCAGGAACATGGCCAATGCCACCTTCTTACGGACCCCTTTGACGAGGGCCTGCACCCCCACCATACCGACCAGGAGCATGCACAGCAGGGGAACGAAGATTATCCTACTCATCGACCCGTATACTACGGTGGCCTCCTTGGTGACGTAGAAGATGTATCCGGTGGGGATGTTGATGATCAGCATCACCAGGCCCAGGAAGAACAGGCCGAAGAAGACCGCCTCCAGCTCCAGGTAGAGGCGCTCCCTGAGACCAGTGATGAATCCCAGGTACAGCCAGAACGTCAGCATGATGCTGATGAGGAATGCGGGGTTCAGATACTCCGCGATCTGTATGAGCCATGTGTACTGCTCATTGCCGAGATATATGGCGTACAGGTTGCTGAAGAACAGCGCGAAGAAGTTGATGAGCAGCATCGTGATGAAGTAGATGCCTCCGAGATTGATCCTGACATCCATGAGGAGGGTCAGCAGCAGCATGACGCACAGTCCCATGCCGCACACGGCCAATGCCATGCGGGTGACCGATAGGTTGTCGAAGCTGCCGGTACGGTTCACGGTCAGGAGGTACATGGAGAAGAGGAACAGGAAACCGAGCAGCAGGGCCACTGCCACTCCGTACTTCTTCCACGTAGGTATCAACATCTGCCTGCCCTCCGGAGAAGGGTATCCCCTTCTCTTCTTACATGAATGGGCGAACTTCTATTAGTCGGTTAAGCCATGGACGTCCGATCTGAGTTGAGCGGGAGAAGATCCAAGAAGAGGACGGCGCGCCCCAAGGGCATTTCCGAGCAGATTCTCTCGGAGGACTACTGGGAGGGCTATTACGCACTGGGGGACAGCACGGTCGTCAAGTGCATCGATGCCGAGGACGGCTGCGCCGAGGCCGCGGTCTACAGCCTGACCAACGGCTGCGAGACCGACAGGTTCACCCTCCGCTACGAACCCGGATCTGTGTTCTCCATTCTTGCCGACGAGATCGCCGCCCGCGGGCACGGGAAGATCATCCTCCGCATCTCCGACGCGGCGGAACAGCCCGACCGCGATGAGGCCATCGACAGGATCCTCGAGGGGAAGGAGAGGTTCGAGCTCCTCCGCATCCAGAACCTCATCCGCAAGCTCCGCTCCAGGGGCATCAACATCTTCGGAGGGCCCATCGGGAGCCAGGACCTCTTCGAGGACGATTTCGAGGGATTCTACCTGCTTTCCGACGGGAAGATCCTGTACTGCCGCGACAGGTCGGTATGGGACGAGGACATGATGGACGGGCTCGTGGACGGAGTGGTGTCATACTACATCCTGGATCCCCAGAAGTTCAGCATCGGCGCTTCCAAGGAGCAATGCTACGGTTCCCTCCGCGGGGACCGCTTCTCCGACCTCGCCGAGACATTGTACAAGGAGCACGGACGCGTGGTATCCGTGCTCGCCAAGCACGGGACCGAGCTGTTCACCGACATGCGCAAGGCGCTGGGCGGGGACTCCCATTCGGCGGCCGTGGCCAGCCACCGCCTGAGGATCAACCTCTGCGTGGTGAACTGACCCGATTCTAACGAGGTTTTATAACATCGAGGGATGATGACGCGTTGTCGTGCATCCCATGGATGCAGAGTGATGAATATGGAACTCCAGACCATAATCGATTCTATCAGGAACTTCCCGGGAGTCACCAGGAAGAGCAAGATCCACGAGGTGGTGGACCTCCTGCCCACCGACGCCTTCCCCCGCGTGGCAGCGGCCGAGGGAGAGGATGCGGCAGCCATCGAGATGGGGGACAGCTACGTCCTCTTCGCCACCGACGGCATCATGGAATCCCTGGTCCAGTCCGACCCCTACATGGCGGGTTACTTCGCGGTCCTCGTGAACGTGAACGACATCGCGGCCATGGGAGGCCGTGCCACCGCCATGGTCGATGTGGTCTCCATGTCCGACAACCGCATCTGCGGCATGCTCCTCAGGGGCATGGAGGAAGGGGTCAGGAGGTTCGGCGTCCCCATCGTGGGCGGACACACCCATCCCGACTGCAACTACCACGCCATCGACATCTCCATCATCGGGGAGGTCAAGAAGGACTGCCTCATCCGCAGCTGCTCCGCCAAACCCGGCGACGACGTCGTCTTCGTGATGGACCTCGACGGCCATTACCCCGACAACATCCCCTACGCGTGGCTCACCACCCTCGACAAGGATCCCAAGCTCGTGAAGCGCCAGATGGAGGCCGCGGCGATCGTCGCGGACGAGAAGCTGGCACATGCGGGAAAGGACATGAGCAACCCCGGTTCCGTGGGTACCCTCGGAATGCTACTCGAGGCCTCCGAGATGGGCGCTCAGGTGGACCTGAACAGGATCCCCGTCCCCAAGGACTGCACCGATTTCGTCAGGTGGCTCCTCTGCTACCAGGGATGCGGATTCGTCTACACCTGTCCCCCCGAGAACTCCGAGCGCATCATCGAAATCTTCAGGAAGGTCAAGTGCGAGGGAGCGGTGGTCGGCAAGGTCAACGACTCCCGGAAGCTCGAGCTCACCTACAACGGCGAGAAGGGCACCCTTTTCGATTTCAGCAGCGACATCATCACCGGCTGCAAGCCCAAACAGCATCTGCCCGCCAAGGCGCGCCAGTGATCAGACTATAATCGCTATCACGAGCAGGGCGTACAGGAACAGCATCAGCGTGGACACGTTGCGGGTTATCTCGTCGGCACGCCTCTCCCTGTCCTC
The DNA here is from genome assembly GCA_902787415.1 of methanogenic archaeon. Classification (GTDB taxonomy): domain Archaea; phylum Thermoplasmatota; class Thermoplasmata; order Methanomassiliicoccales; family Methanomethylophilaceae; genus Methanomethylophilus. The sequence goes on along the minus strand of CADAGG010000014.1, from coordinate 17,570 downwards.
CTTGTCGGTACGGCCCAGTTTCTCGTAGAGTGCGTCGATCCATCCGCGGAACACGTATCCCCCGTCGAAGGGATAGGCAGGAAGCGCGTTGGTGACTCCCAGCATGATGTTCAGCCAGAACAGCCAGTAGAATATCTTGCAGATCTCCCAGAATCCGAACATCTGGTCGCCGTACCACCAGCGGACGCTGTCGGGTATGGGGTCGAGACCGCTGAACGGGTGCGCGATGTATGAGAGCATTCCCATTGCATAACCGGTGATGTCGTGGGCCCCGTAGAACGGGTTGGCGGAGGTCTCCTTCAGCAGGTTGGGGGTTATCAGGTTCATTCCGGAGGTGGAGGTGTAGATACCGAGATAACCGATACTGCCGGAAGAACCCAGGGTCACGGTCTGAGAGGTCATCGGGGCTCCCGCGGTGTCGGTGTAGGTGATGGTCACCTCGTCGCCGGGATGGGTGGTCCCCATGAACTTGGTGAAGGCCTGCTGGGTGTAGAACCTGTAGGTTCCCGAGGAGGTGGTGATGGAGGACAGTATCTTGTTCTCCAGTATGCCTTGGGCGGGCGAACTGTCCACCGTCTTCGACACGTACAGTCCCCATGCCATCGTCACCGTGCTCTCGGTGTCCGCGGTGCGGTAGTGCACCGATACCAGCTCCCCGGGGGCCCAGGAATAGTTGGTTGTGTAGTCCTCTGTATAGGAGAACGGTTCGCCGTTGATGTCGAGGATCAGCGCTCCGGCGGGGATCCCTGCGGAATAGGCGGGGGAATCGCCGATCTCGGTGTACACGGCCGCATTCTCCCCGTACGGGGAGGAGATGCCTCCGAGCATCACTCCCGAGAACAGGAGGAAGGAGATGGCCGCGATGACGAAGTTGGTGGTGATGCCTGCGGTGAACAGATCGATCTGCGCCCTGCGGGACGCCTTGTCGACGTCGTTCTGGTCAGGCTCCACGAAGGCGCCCAGGGGCACCACCGCGTAGAGCAGGCCGGTGTGGGTCACGGTGATGTCGTTGGCACGGCTCTGGAGTCCGTGGGCGAGCTCGTGGCACACCATGGCGACGATGAGGGCGAGGAGCCCGTACCACAGCGGGAGCAGGGGGTTCAGACCGGGGATCGCGAGCACATACTCCAGACCGATGCCTCCGCGGGAGAGGGTCTGTGGCATGCGGTAGACCGCCACCGCCATGATGAAGATCATGGAGACCATCAGCACGAAGGACACGATCTGACCGAAGACGCCGCACCAGTGCCAGAAGCGCTTGTACTTCCCGAAGCGCTCGATGAACGCTAGACCCAGACGTGTGTTTATCTTGATGGTGGGACCGTACTTCTCGAACCCGTGGCGGAGGGCCGCGGGATGCTTCCATACGATGAACCAAAGGGGTATGTACACTATGACGAGGATCAGAAGAATGAGTTCCGTCGTGTTCATTTGGCACCCCTTTACGGCGGAGGTAATGGTAAACAACGGTATAATCCAGGCGTGATGGGAGCGGTCCTCAATGTCCTTCCCGCCTCCGGAGTAGATTATCCTCTTCGCCCAGGCCAGTTTCTTCAGTTTCCTGGCGGGGTCGGAACCCTCCTTGGGGTTGGGGTTGTCGAAGTCGAATCCGTAGAGAAGGATGCGCCGGGCGCCGAACTCGCGTGCGAGGCAGACGCATCTGTCCCCGTCGGTGAAACCGCCGTAGTTGAAGACGGTGTTCTCCGGCCTTCCCTGCGTGGTGAGGACCACCGGACCGGTGAATAGCGGGGCGTACTCCCTGACGAGGTCCATGTTGTCCCCGTGCGCCAGTATCAGCGTGACGGCGCCTTCGGAACTGGCCTCCAGCTGCGCGTTGATGTTGCCGTCGAGGTCGGTGACCACTATATCCGGCTTCATGCCCGCGCGGAGCAGGCGGAGGACAGCGGAACCGGAGCAGATGATGCAGCCCTCGGTCCCCTGCGCCAGGTCCTTCTCGAGGAAGGGCGAGTCTCCGATGACGGATACCGTCTCTCCGATCCTGTCCTTGAAAGAATCCTCGTCGCACAGGTCGGAATTGGGTGTGACGGCCTTGAGAACGCGTACGGAAGCAAGGTCGGAAGCGGGGGAGAAACCGAAGTCGGAACAGATCTCCTCGTAGACGGGTTCCCATTCACTGAACTTCATTGACGGGGTTCCCCTTGTCGGACGGGACGGAACGGTAGTAGATCTTACGGACCTTCACCTGGAGGGCGGCCGCCACGATGGTCATCATGAACCCGGCGACGATCTCCACGATGATGACGAGGTTGCCGGTGTGGTAGAGGCCCACGTAAGCCATCAGATAGTCGAGGATTCCGTTAGCGATGAGGCCGATGGAGACCATGTTGAGGATGATGGTGATGAAGATGTACCTCAGCTTGCGGGAGTAGATGTAACCGTCCAGGATGGCCCCGAACACGTAGATGAGGACGGCGAAGACTGCGAACCACAGGAAGTTGATGAGAAACAGGACCACGGCCTGGGTGGTGCGCTCCGTGTAGACCTCTCCGACGGAGAAGAGCGAGATGACGAATCCTACGATGCCGACGAGTCCTCCGGCCACCACGAACACCAACTGGATGCTTCCGTGGCTGGCCCTCTGCTTCCAGCGGTCGAACCAATCGTTGATACGGTCCGCGAGGTTGTATGAGTAGAACGCCAGGATGAGGCCGATGGCGAATACGAAGAGGGGGATGATCGAGATCGCAAGGAAACGGTTGAACGACTCGGCGACGGCGAAGTTCGATACGAGGAACAGCAGACCCAGACCTGCCAATACCCAGCTGATGGGTCCGAGGAAGCGCTGACGTTTCTCGGGATCGTCCATGACGCGCTTGAGCATGTAGATGGTATTCTCCACCCTGGGGGTCTGCTGCACGATGACCCTCTCGACATGGTCGATGCTGATGCGGCTGCGGATGATGGGGCCGATGTACTCGTCCTCCGCTCCGTCGCTGACCAGGTGGGCGTTGTCGGGCCTGACCTCCTCGAGGACGGATTCCAGCTGCTGGACGAGGATCTTGTCGGAGAGGTGTCCGACCTTCTTGTCACCGCAGAGGAGCGCCACCTCGACGCCTTCGTGGCCGCGCTCTTTGGCGAGCTCGTTGTAGAGATGGAGTGCTCCGAGGAGACCGTTGGTATCGGAATCCTCCGGGTCCGCGATGCCGAGGGCTAAAGCTGCCTTCTTGCACTCTTCGTACCCGATCACCGGCGATACTACGCCGGCCTTCTCCCCGTAATCGTTATCCCTGTCGATAACGAGGATCAAAGTCTTCTCCATCGTGAAGCGTATCATCCTCGCTCTTTTTTATATTTGCCCCGTTTTTAACGGATTTCGGCTTTCCCAGGCGTTCGACCGAACGCTTATATCGGGATAATAAATTCAGCTGGATGTGTACATAAGATGGCACGGCTACTCCTGCTTCGAGTTCGCCGACGATAAGAACAACGTCGTGTTCGACCCGCACGACGGAAAATCGATCGGGGTCTTCCCTCCGAAGGTATCGGCCAAGCTGGCACTGTGCACACACAACACCTTCGACCGCAACGCGTTCAGGGTCGTGGGCGGCAAGCACAAGGACGTAGTCTGCGAGAGGGGCGAGTTCGAGGAAAACGGTTTCGAGTACATCGGCCTCCCCTCGTTCAGCGACGACCGCCTCGGGGAGCAGCGCGGGGCCAACACCATCTACCTGTTCTCGATGGACGGCATCAGCGTGGCCATATGCGGCTGCCTGGGAGACATTCCCATCGACTGGGTCATGGAACGCATCAGGGGCGTGGACCTCCTCTTCGTGCCCGTGGGGGAGTATTGGACCATGCCCATCTACAAGGTCAACGAGTTCATCTCCAAGGTGAAGCCCAAGATCATCGTGCCCACCGATTACAAGGTCGGGGGCATCACGCTGCCTCTGTCACCGCTCAGCGCCTTCACCGACGACTGTCAGGACGAGGTCGTGCACGTCGGCAACGCCATCGAGCTGGAATCGGACGACATCTCCGATTTCAAGGGCGTCTGGGTATTCGACCGCTGACGCTGCCGTTGCATCTTTTGAAAAACACTACACCGAACGGTTCAGTAGAGGACGAGTCCGTCCTCGAGCCTTCCCATCTCGATGGGGGTGGTGGCGTCGCCTACGAGGGCACCCTTGGAGTTGGCGATGACCCCGGAGCCGACGTACTTGGATCCGTGGTTCACGGTGGTCCTCTGGACCTCCTGGACCTTGAGCACCTCCTTGAGGAGCTCGACATCGTCGTCGGTGGCGTCGATCGTCGTCGGTGGCATCGATGGTGCACACGCAGCCCTTGTTGTTGCACTTGCACAGAGAACCAATGGTGTTGCATCCCGCGATGGCGGAACGTACCACTTCGACCCCGAAGAGCTCCTCCAGCTGCTTCAGAATGCTGTCGGGGAAGTCGGGGTTGACAACGGCCCCGCGGTCGTTGACAAGGATGTTGTTGCCTGCCGCGTTGATGTAATCGGGCAGCAGGACGATGGGGATCTGCTTCCTGATGATCTCCAGCTCCGCTTCCTCGGCGAGTCCCGAGACGGCGGCGCCGTTGGAGTTCATGGCGATGAGCGATCCGGTTACGTGGGAGCCTCCCACGGTGGTCTTGAAGGGTTTGACCCCCAATGCCTCCTCCAGGTCCCTAAGGAACTGGTCGTCGACATCGGGGGAAGTGAATGCGAGGCTCTCGTTGGCTACCGCTGAAACACCGATATTGAACGTACCTGCGGTCCTGGAAAGCCTCATTGACATCGTATTCACTCCGAAAGGGACACTTCAACGAGTCCGTCGTCGAACTTGACGCACTTGACGGTGATCCTGGAAGGAGGGTTGCGGATACCGTTCTCCCAGAGCTTCTCGTTGACGGATTTGTCGATCCAGACGTGCTCGGCGTCGACCTTCATGTGCCTCATGATGGCTGCCCTGACGTCCTTGACAGCGCGCTCGGTCCTCCTGGAGCGAGGTGCCTGTTTTGCTCCCCTGAGGGGGATGACGATGATCCTGGTGACTTCGTCTGCCATTTGAATCACTCCTTAAGTTTTCCCATTCTCCAGGAACGCCTCTTAGGGTGCCTGAGGAACTGCCTGTTGGTCCTCATCATGACCCATGCGGGGACGCGGCGGTTCTGCTTGATCTTCTTGTTGAGCCTCTCTTTCATTGCCGGGGGCTTAGTGCTGGACATGTTTATCTCCTCTCTATGTGGATTTCCCTCTGCTGGGGAACCATGCTCTGAAGGATCTCTCTTAACATGGGATCCGTGATCGGTCCGTTGAGCCTGCCGCTCTGGTAAAGGCGGATTACCTGGTTCTCAACATTGGCGGCAAGCTGGGGGTTCGCGAGTTTGACGTTTGCGAGCCTGTCCCTTGCCTCGGGGACCATGATCTGCCTGAGAATGGACTGCTTCTGTGCTTCTGCCTGTTTGGCCTGTTCCTGCTGCTGGGCCTGCCTCTGCTGGGCCTGCTGCATCTCGGCCATCCTCTTCTGCCTTAACATTTCCAATTCAGGGTCGTCTTCCATGCAAGTCACCTTCAGTTCTTCATTGCATCTGCAACCTCTTTCGCGCAGTTGTCGAGAAGACTCTGTCCGGCAGGAGCGATCTTGCGTCCCTGCTTGTTCTGAGTTGCCTCGAGGAGTCCGGCATCCTGAAGCTGGATAAGGCACTTCCTGATGATGTTGCGGCTTCCCTTGACTGCTTTGTTCGGCTTGGATCCCCTGTCGTTGAAACCACCGTACTCGCCAGCGAGCTTGGAGGTTCCCATGGGACCTTTTACGTAGAGCTTCCTGAGGATGGAGGCGGCCCTAGTGAACCACCAGTCCTCCTGGACGGGTGCCCTCTCGGTGTGGACTCCGGTCTTTGCGAACTCGGCCCACTCGGGAGGTACGATCTTATCGTTCTCTTTGAGCTTCTCAGCCACTTTGAGGATGAGTGCCTCGGCGGGAACGTCGTAGACTGTAACCATTTGCTTACCTTCTGCCGCAACGGATGAAATCCTACGCGGCTGCAAGGCCGTATAGTCAAGACTAATATAAAAGCATTTAGGTAATATTCTACCTAAGTAAAATGGAAATCATGCCCCGCAAGTCCGCCTTTCGGTCCCTTGCGGCCCGAGTGAGAAATTCACTCCACGGTAAATCCCAGAATGCCGGGACTCCAAACCGTATGTTTGGGATGTCTCAATCCCTATATAAAGATATTTACGGGCTCATCCGAGCACGATGACCTCGGAGTCAGGCTCCACGTCGAAGGTTTTGGAGAACTTGGCTCCGACCTTGACGGCCTTGTCCATGGCGACGGGGTTCTCGCGGAACTGCTGCTGTCCGCCGTGGGTGGAGAAGATCATCTTGCTGACCACGCACATGCCGAGGCTCTCGATGGCGTTGACGAGGCAGTCGAGGGCACCGTTGGAGTAGGTGTCGACCTTCTCGCAGGTGACCAGCACGACGGCCTTCTTCCCGGAGAGGGGAGACTTGCCGAGGCAGGCCAAGCTGTCGAGGATCATGGTGAACTGCGGCGTGGGGAAGTTGAAGTAGAGCGGGGTTGCGAAGAGGACGGCATCCGCGGATGAGATGTCCTCGAGGATCGCCTTGAGATCGGAATCCTGTATGGTCTCGAGGCCTTTGCCGTAGAGGGCCCCGAAATCGAAGGCCTTCACGGAATTGAGCTTGCCGAGGTTGTGGTAGCGGATCACATTGGTCGAGAGACCCATGGCACCGTCAAGGATGGCATCCACTGCTGCTGCGGTGTTCCCATTGTTGTTTGCACTGCCCATGACGGCGACGATCTTACTCATACAGACCGCATTAGCGTGCTGGATATAAAACTTAACGCAGAATAATACGGTAAACGTATCCTACTGTCAGTCCCTGTCCCTGACGATGCGGCTGGGCGCACGGGCGGAGAGGGACTCGTAACCGTCCACCTGGGGCATGAGGTGGAGGTGGGTGTAGAACGGATCCTCGTACTTCGAGTGCATGTACTCGTCGATGTCGAGGTTCATGTTGTTGAGGACCTGGATGAGGGTGTTCCTCATGTTGAGGATGTCCTCGCGGGGGATGTTGGCGAAGTAGCTGTTGTTCAGCTCGGTGATCTTCGTCATGACGAGGTCTGCGAGGGCCTTGCCGGAGTCTGAGAGGAAGATGCGGAACTTCTTGTTGCTCTCGGACTTCCTGTCGTCGTAGACGAATCCCTTCTCCCTCAGGGTCTTGATGACACGGTTGGTGTTGGCGGTATCGAGATCGAGGAAGCGGGAGAGGCCCACCATGGTCTGACCGTCCTGGAGATTCAGGGCGATGAGGTAGATGGCGTGGGCGTGGGAGAGTCCGTAGGGCTCGACGATGGCGGTCATGTTCTTGCGCATCTGGAGGCTCATACGGTCCATAAAAGCGGGCAGGAAGGAGTTCCAGTAGGTGTCGTAGGGGCTGACGGCGGAGACGCGGGGTTCCCCGGAGTATTTGCTTCCTTCCGATACAACGTTATCTGCCATTCCTACCACCTGATAGATCAAGGGTTTGGGGCCTGCCGGAGCAGGCCCCGATAATTCCGGACCGTTCAATGATCTGTTTGGAGGAAACCATTTGCATCCCCCGGAGGGGATGTGGTTTGGTCCGGAATTGGATTTGGGGTTTCAGCCTTTTACAGCGGCAACCATCTTGGTGACGATGTCGTTGGAGTTCTCGGAGTAGACGTCTGCTCCGATCTCGTCAGCCCACTGCTGGGTAACGGGTGCTCCACCGACGTTGGTGAGGCACTTGCCCTTGAGTCCGGCTGCCTTCATCTTCTCCTCGAGGGTCTTCTGACCGACCATGGTGGAGGTCATAAGAGCGGAGGATCCCATTGCGATGGCGTTGTGCTGCTTGCATGCGTCGACGATGACATCGAGCTTGACGTCACGGCCGAGGTTGACGACGTTGAATCCGGCAACCTTGAGCATGATGGCGCAGATGTCCTTTCCGATGGAGTGGATGTCTCCCTCGATGGTTGCAATGCAGAAGGTTCCGATAGAGTCGGCCTGTCCTCCGGACTTCTCGAGCTCGGGGGTGAGGACCTCGATACCTGCGTTCATTGCGTTTGCCGCAGCCATGATGTGGGGGAGGAAGATCTTCTTCTGTGCGAAGAGCTCTCCGACCTGGGTGATGGCCTTGGTGAAACCGTTGTTGATGAGGGCGACGAGGTCTGCCTTCTCAGCAACTGCCTGCTCTGCGACTGCCTTGCAGCCTTTGATGTCGTATTTCATTACGCCGTCGTATGCTTTCTGCTCTAAATCTGCCTGTGCCATTTAAATTCACTCCTTGTTCTTGAGGAAGACCTCGTCGGCCTCCTTTGCGATCTTTTCCCATGCTGCCATGACGTCGTCAGGGACAGGGGTAACAATGTGGTTTGCGAGGATGTCGACGACCTTCTCGTGTGCGCGGTCGACTGCGTCCTTCTTTCCGTTGGCCCTCCACTCTCCGAGCATGGTCCTGTCGAAGATTTCGGGGTCGGATGCGAGGTCGATCTGCTCCATGGTGGAGGGGTGTGCGATGAAGTCGTTACCGATACCGATGAACTTGATTGCGTCAACGGCGAGGGTCTCGTCAGTTACGGGGATACCCTCCATGAACTTCCTCTCCATCATGATGATGTCGTTGTCGATGACCTGCTGCTCAAGGGAGAAGGTCTGACCGAGCTCGAGCATTCCTCCACCGTAGATCATGTTGACTCCGGCGAGTGCTGCACCGAGGGAGGTGATGGTCTTCTCGTGGGCTGCCTGCTCATCGGGGACCTTGGCGTCGGTCTACATACCTGCGGTGAACACAGGGAGCTTGTAGTACTGTCCAAGCTTTCCGACGGCTGCGCTGATGAGTCCGAGCTCAGGAGATCCGACAGGTGCGGTTCCCCTCTTCAGGTCGAAGCAGGTAGTGGAGGATCCGTACATGATGGGTGCTCCGGGGCAAGCGAGCTGAGAGAGAACGATTCCAGAGAGGATCTCTGCGTTGTGGGTAACGAGGGTTCCTGCGAGGTAGACAGAGGAGGATCCTCCGGCCATTGCCATGGACAGGACGTTAACGGGCATTCCGTACCTGGCACCCTGAATGATGCACTGGCAGGCGTTGTAGGAAAGCTCGAGGGGAGAGGTGGGGCAAACCAGCATGGACATGATGGGCTTTGCGCGTGCCTCTGCTTCGTCACCGTGGTAGTATGCCTTTACCATTTCCCAGTAGTACTTTACGTTAGCAGCAACGGGGTCGATGTGGTGGAAGTGCATAGAGGTGTTGGTGAGAGAGATGAGTGCCTCGTGGACATCCTCGCATCCGTTTCCAGCCCACTCTCTTGCGGAGACGGGGAGGGAGAAGAAGGAAAGTCCGGGAAGTGCGTCGCAGAGTTTTGCGATGTTTGCGACATCCTTTCCAGTGGAGTCACGGGTCTCGAATTCGCCGTGGCCGAGGTAGTCGCAGACCTGGATTCCGGTTCCGAAGCAGGTGTAGTTGACTTTTCCGAGCCACTCCATGGGGAAGGTCCTGTCTTCGTTCCTTCCGTAGAGGTAGTATTTCTTGGGGCAGGTTGCAAGAGCCCTGTCGAGAACAAAGGAAGGGATCTTTACGACCCAGGTCTCCTCGTTGACCTGACATCCGGCCTCTTTGAAGAGCTTCCTTGCTTCATCGTCAGAAACCTGGACACCGAAGGTCTCAAGGACATCACGGGTTGCCATGTCAATCCTGCGGACTTCATCGTCGCTGAAAAGCTCGAATTTGACACCGTTGAGGGTCTCGTTCGCGGGATAAATGGGGGTAGTTGTTGCCATTTTGTTTTTCCTCCAATCAACGCTCGTTCCCCTAAAGGAACTCACGTATGACAAGTCAGTTTCCCAACTCGTCTTGGCTTATCATCCATCCAATTGTATATATATTTTCGTGAAGGACTCAACAAAATAGATGATGAAAACAACAGAATAAACGTCTCCAATCTCGGTTTTCAACGTATTTTACCCCTGTTTAGAGGTGCATTTCATAGGGTTTTGGCGCCAAAACCGCCGAAATATGCACAATTTATGTAGGCTAATGAATGGATGAACCATATATCCATCAAATTTTCGTCACAAACCATAGTTAAAACTTGCTGCGAATTCGGGCAATCAACTTATAGTCGAAGGTATGTTAAAACGCTCAGATACCATGGCCGAAGACAACTACACCTTCCCCTTCACCCGCATCGTCGGACAGAAAGACATGAAACTCGCACTGCTCCTGAACGCCGTCGACCCCAGCGTCGGCGGAGTCCTCATCAAGGGAAGCAAGGGAACCGCCAAGTCCACCGCGGTCCGTTCCATGCCCCAGTTCCTCCCCCCTCACCCCGTCGTAAAGGGATGCAGGTTCGGATGCGACCCCAACCAGATCCGTAAGATGTGCCCCGAGTGCAGGGAGAAGCTCGAGAGGGACGGAAAGCTCGAGACCGTGATGGCTCCCACCAAGGTCGTCGAACTCCCCCTGAACGCCACCGAGGACCGTGTCGCCGGAACCCTCGACCTCGAGCACGTCCTGGAGACCGGAAAGAGGAAGTTCGAGCCCGGAATCCTCGCCAACGCCAACGGCAACATCCTGTACGTCGACGAGATCAACCTCCTCGACGACCACATCGTCGACCTTCTCCTCGACTCCGCAGCCATGGGAAGGAACTACATCGAGAGGGAGGGAATCTCCTTCTCCCACCCCTCCAACTTCATCCTCATCGGAACCATGAACCCCGAGGAGGGAGACCTGAGGCCCCAGCTTCTCGACAGGTTCGGTCTCTCTATAGAAGTTAAAGAAGAATACATTCTCGAATCCCGTATGGAGGTCATCAAACGCCGTATGACCTACGACGCGGACCCCGAGGCCTACCTCGCCGGATGCAAGGAGGAGCTCGAGGAGATGAGGCAGAAGCTCGCCAAGGCCAAGGACATCGTCGCCAAGGTCGAACTCGACGACAAGTCCATCATGATGGCCGCCAAACTCTCCGGACACTTCAAGATGGAGGGACACAGAGCGGACCTCGCACTCATGAGGGCGGCACGCGCCAACGCCGCACTCGAGGGCAGGGACCACATCGTCAAGGAGGACTTCATCAAGGTCGCCCCCATGGTCCTCTCCCACCGTATCAAGAAGAAGGCCTTCGAGAACACCACCTTCGACGTGAACGAGGTAAGGACTTGCCTGAGCAAGTTCTGATGCAGGAATCGGCCATCATGCCGTTCTCGGCGGTCGCCGGGAACCAGACCGCGAAGACCGCCGTCCTCTGCCTGCTGGTGAACCCCAACCTGAAGTCTCTGCTCCTGAACGGGGCCACAGGTACCGGCAAGACCACCCTCGTCCGCTCCATCGAGTCCCTGGACCCCGGCATGCCCGTGGTGAACGTGCCCATCGGCGCCACCGAGGACCGTCTGTTCGGATCCATCAACCTGGAGAAGGCGGTCACCACCGGCAAGATGGAGGCCGAGAAGGGTCTCTTCGGAGAGGCGGACCACGGTGTGATCTGCATCGACGACATCGACCTGATGGACAAGCTGGTCGCCCTGCAGGCGCTCGAGACCGCCATCAAAGGGGAGGTAATCATCGAGAGGGAGGGCCTCTCGGTGAAGTACGACGCCGACGTCAAGCTGCTGGCCACCACCACCTCCCTCAGGGAGAGGATCAACCCCCACCTCAAGGACCGTTTCGACATCAGCGTCAAGATGAGGCGCCCCGAGGAGGCCGAGTACATCGTGTCCCTCAGGAACAACCTCATGCTGCAGGACGGCAACCTCGAGTTCTTCAAGGATTACGCCGACGAGGACAGGGCCATCCTCGAGAAGGTCAAAGAGGCCAGGAAGCTGCTCCCCGAGGTCAGGCTGCTCGTGAAGCACCTCGTCGCCATCGCACGCATCTCCAACAAATACGGAGTCGTCGGAGACAGGGGAACCGTCGCCTGCGCCCAGGTCGCCGTCACCCTCGCCGCCCTGAACGGCAGGAAGAAGACCACCACCGACGACATCATCTACGCCACCGAGCTCACGCTCAACCACCGCAGGACCGTCTTCGAGAAGAAGAAGGAACCCGAGGCCACCAAGAACGAGACCCTCGCCTATCCCAACCGGGACATCATGCGCTTCGTCCACGACGACCGCCCCTCGGTCAAGAAGTCCCAGGAGGAGGAAAAGGAGGCCGCGGAGGAAGAGGACGACGATGACGAGGGCATCACCGTCGAGCAGGCGGTATCCCTCAGCGACGTCGAGCCGCAGGCCCTCCTCGAGGTCAACAACCTCGAATTCAACGAGGAGTACATCGAGACCGAGCTCGTCGCCAAGGTGGCGGAGAGGTTCGACACCGTCGACCTCATGGAGGCCGCCGATTACTACGGTGTCGAGGGACAGAACAAACGTCAGAAGTACGTCGAGTCCGCCACCGGAAAGTACACCGCCTTCCGCATACCGAAGGGCGACTGCTCCGACATCGCCATCGACGCCACCATCAGGGCCGCCGCCCCCCACCAGTTCTCCAGGAAACGCGAGGAGGGGAAGGTCAAGATCACCAAGGACGACATCAGGGAGAAGGTGCGCACCAAGCATGTGGAGAACGCCTTCTACTTCATGCTCGACGCCAGCGGATCCCTGGTCATCAGGAACCGTATCGGAAAGACCAAGGCCGCCATCCTCTCCATGCTGGAGCTCCACTTCGCCAAGAGGGACCGCGTCGGCCTCATGACGTTCAACGAGAAGAGGATCGAGGAGGTCATGCCCCCCACCAGGGCGGTCGAGCACCTCTCGGATGCCATCACCAACATCTCGGTCGACACCGGAACCCCACTCAGCAAGGCGTTCATGGAATGCTGGAGGTTCGTGAAATCCTACAGGAAGAAGCACCCCGAGGCGTTCATCCACGTCGTCGTCTTCACGGACGGCAGGGCCACCCAGTCCATCGATCCCGCCAAGGATCCCTGCGAGGAGGCCCTGGAGATCGCCAAGCACCTCCACGAGGAGAACGTGGACTGGATCGTGGTCGACACCGGACTCGGCACCTCCAAGTCCGACATGCCCATGTACCTCGCCCAGAACCTGGGTGGCAGGCTCTTCATGCTCGACGACCTGCAGTCCAAGGACACCTGCTCCACCGTGTGGGGCACCAACGCCGGCCAGCCCAATCCCGAGAATTCCGAGAACAAGGAATCCAAACCCCAATGGATGGACGAGAACCGTCCGATCTTCTTCGACAAGGAGAAGGAGAGGGGACTCAGATGATCCCCCGGGCCGCCGCCTCCGTGCGGCGGCCCACATCAACCATTCGTCCTTTCTTTTAATATCCGCAACGCCATGTCCATCCGCTCTGGGATTTCAGAACAAGACAAGGAGGGACAAGCATTGACCGACCATGACGTTCTACCGTTCTCTGTCATAGCCGGCAACAGGAAGGCCAAGAAGGCCCTGCTGTGCCTCCTCGTGAATCCCAACCTGAGGTCGATGCTGGTCACCGGCGATTCGGGCACCGGCAAGACCACCCTGGTCCGCTCGCTCGCCTCGCTGAATCCGGACGTCCCCCTCATCAACGTCCCCATCGGCGTGACCGAGGACCGTCTGTTCGGTTCCATCAACATCGAGAAGGCCATCGCCACCGGGCAGATGGAACCCGAGATCGGTCTCCTGGGAGAGGCCGACGGAGGTGCCGTCTGCATAGACGGTATCGACCTGATGGAGAAGCTCACCGCGCTCCAGGCCCTGGAGACCGCCTCCAAGGGGAAAGTCATCATAGAGAGGGAGGGCCTCTCGGTGGAATACCCCGCGAGGATCAAGCTCCTGGCCACCGTGACCTCCCTGCGCGACCGCCTCGACCCCCACCTGAAGGACCGCTTCGACATGTGCGTGAAGATGCACCGTCCCGACGAGGAGGAGTACCTCCAATCGGTGAGGAACAACCTCCGCTTCTACGACGGCGACACCTCCTTCCTGGAGCATTACGAGAAGCTCGACAGACAGCTGCTGGCACATGTGGAGAAGGCACGCCTCCTGCTGCCTCAGGTGAAGCTCCTGAAGAAGCACAGAAAGGCCATCGCCGAGGTCTGCGAGAAGTACGGCGTGCCCGGCATGAGGGGCCTGGTATCATGCGGTCAGTGCGCAGTAGCACTTGCAGCCATAGCGGGCAGGAAGAGGACCAACGACGACGATATCCTCCTGGCTTCCGAGTACACCCTCAACCACCGCAGGACCATCTTCGAGACCGAGGAGAAGAAGGAGCCCGAACCCCAGCCCCTCGCCTACCCCAACAGGGACATGGCCCTCTTCATCCACGACGAGAGGAAGGGCAACACCGAGAGCAGGATCGTCGACAAGATCAACGAGGACGTGAACCCGGACGAGATCACCGACCTCCTGGAGACCAAGACGGAGAGCGACGACGAGGACACCGAGCTCGTCGCCAAGGTGTCCGCCAGGTTCGACACCATCGACCTCATGGAGGAGGCCGACTACTTCGGGAAGGAGAGCGACTCCAAGCACAGCAGGTACGTGGAATCCCCCGGCGGGAAGTACACCGGGTTCCGCATCCCCAAGGGCGAATGCAACGACATCGCGGTGGATGCCACCATCCGGGCCGCCGCGCCCTACCAGAAGTCCCGCGGGAGGGGCAAGGGCATGGTGAAGATCAGCAAGAGCGACGTCAGGGAGAAGGTGCGCACCAAGCACGTGGAGCACGCGTTCTACTTCATGCTGGATGCCAGCGGCTCCCTGATCATCAGGAACCGCATCGGCAAGACCAAGGCCGCCATCCTATCGATGCTCGAATCCCACTACGCCAAGAGGGACCGCGTGGGCCTCATGACCTTCAACGAGAGGAGGATCGAGGAGATCATGCCGCCGACCAGGGCGGTCGACCAGCTCACCAAGATCGTCGAGGACATCAAACTGGACAAGGGCACCCCGCTCAGCGACGCCTTCATGGCCTGCTGGAGGTTCGTCCAATCCTACAAGAAGAAGCATCCCGAGGCCTTCATCCACATCGTCGTCTTCACCGACGGCAAGGCCACGAAATCGATAGACCCAGACAGGGACCCGTGCGAGGAGGCCCTGGATATCGCGGGACACCTCACGGCGGAGAACGTCGATTGGATCGTGGTGGACACCGGACTCGGCGCCTCCAAGTCCGACATGCCGCTGAACCTCGCCAAGACCCTCCACGGCAGGCTCTTCATGCTCGACGACCTGGAATCCAAGACCACGGTCTCCCGCCTCTGGGGCAACACCAGGCCCCGCGAGGACGCCCACCTGTACGACGTCGGCAAGATGATGTGGGAGATCAAGAAGGACCGCGGCATTCTCTGAACACCGCGCCCGCCCGCTTACTATTTTAATACCTAACGAATGCCCTGGGGCATGACAGACGGAACAGGCCTCAAGAACAGGGGCCACACTCAGGCGGACGTCGACGAGAGGCGTGCCGCCGTAGCCGAATACTCCGGAGCGGACCTCGACACCATCGCCAAGTGCGCCATCGACCCGGAGAAGGCGGCCCACAACTGCGAGAACATGATCGGCTCCACCCAGGTCCCCCTCGGTTATGCGGGACCCGTGAAGATCTCCGGCGAGTACGCCAACGGGGAGTTCATCGTCCCCCTGGCCACCACCGAGGGCGCCCTCATCGCGTCCATCGGAAGGGGAATGTCCGTTATCAACGCCGCCGGCGGATCAAGGACCAGGGTCTTCGGCGACTACATGACCCGCGCCCCCGTGCTGAGGGTCAGGGACCTGGAGCACGCCTGCCAGACCATCCAGTGGATCGATGCCCACGAGGAGGAGATCAAGGCTGCCGTCGCAGGCACCACCTCCCACGGAAAGCTCGCGAAGATCGAGAAGTTCCCCATGGGAAGGGGACTCTACCTCAGGTTCTCCTTCGAGACCGGCGACGCCATGGGAATGAACATGGCCACCATCGCGTCCGAAGCGGCCTGCAGGGTCATCGAGGAGGCCACCGGAGCGGTCATGGTATCCGTATCCGGCAACATGTGCAGCGACAAGAAGCCTGCTGCCATCAACATGATCGAGGGAAGAGGCAAGACCGTCGTTGCCGAGGCCCTCATCCCCGCGGACATCGTCGAGGCCAAACTGCACACCACCGCGGCCGCCATCGTGGAGACCAACGTCAGGAAGAACCTGATCGGTTCGTCCATGGCCGGTACCCTCGGTGCCAACGCCCATGCCGCCAACATGGTCGCGGCATTCTACATCGCCACCGGACAGGACCCCGCGCAGGTCATCGGAGGCAGCATGACCCTCACCGACTGCGAGGACGTGGACGGCAACCTGTACATCAGCGTCAGGATGCCCGCCGTCGAACTCGGAACCGTCGGAGGCGGTACCGGACTGCCCTGCCAGACCGAGGCCCTGAACATCATGGGCTGCAAGGGAGCCGGCAAGGCGAGGAAACTGGCCGAGATCCTCTCCGTCACCGTCCTGGCGGGAGAGCTCTCCACCCTCGGCGCACAGGCCGCGGGACACCTCGGAAAGGCGCACGCCGAACTGGGAAGGGGTAAGAAATGCCAGTGATCAACACCAGTTACAAGGACATGGTCCGCATCATCGGACACGACGTCCCCATGGAAACCGTCCTCGAGCAGGTCCCCCTCATGGGAGGCGTCATCGACGAGCACGAGGAGGGCTCCGACGCCATCGCCATCGAGTTCTTCCCCAACAGGCCCGACATGTACTCCGCCGAGGGCATCGCCCGCGGACTGAAGGCCTTCCTCGGATTCGAACCCGGACTCAAGAAGTACGAGCTCGGCAAGAGCGATGTGAAAGCCATCGTGACCGACGAGGTCAAGAAGATCAGGCCCTACTTCATGGGATGCGTCGTCAAGGGCGTGACCATCGACGACCAGGCCCTCCGCTCCATCATGGAGCTGCAGGAGAAGCTGCACACCACCGTCGGAAGGAAGAGGACCAAGCTCGCCATCGGCGTCCACGACCTCGACAAGGTCAAACCCCCGTTCACCTTCAAAGCGGTTGACCCAGACTCCATGTCCTTCGTGCCCCTCGCCAAGACCGAGGCCATGACCCCCCGCGAGGTCCTGACCAAGCACGAGAAGGGGAAGGCGTTCGCCCACCTCATGGACGGGTTCGACAAGTTCCCCATCATCTTCGACGCTGACGGCAACGTCCTCTCGTTCCCCCCGATCATCAACGGAGCGCTCACCACCGTCACCGAGAACACCAGGAACATCTTCATCGACGTCACCGGCTTCGACGAGAAATCCGTCGAGGTCTGCCTCAACATCGTGGCCGCCGCCCTCGTCGAGAGGGGCGGACAGATCTGCACCATCGAGATGGAGGGCGCACCCAAGAAGGTCTACCCCGACCTCACGCCCCGCGAGAAGACCGTCTCCATCGAGGCATGCAACCACGTCAACGGAATCCCGCTCACCGGCGAGGAGTGCGTCAAGGCCCTCCAGCGCTGCGGTATCGACGGAAAGGCGGAGGGAGACAGGCTCACCGCCTACGTCCCCGCCTACAGGTTCGACATCCTGCACGACGCCGACATCTACGAAGAGGTCTCCATCGGCTACGGATTCGAGAAGTACGGCAAGCGTCG
>CADAGG010000013.1 GCA_902787415.1 methanogenic archaeon | reverse complement strand
AGCAGCACATGATCGCCGACGGCAACCTGAAAGAGGAGGAGATCTGATGGCTACAGGACCTAGATACAAAGTTGCGTTCCGCAGAAGAAGAGAAAGCCGCACTAACTACTACACCAGGAAGAAGCTCCTCGCGAGCCACGAGACCAGGGCAGTCGTTAGAAGGTCCAACAAGAACATCACCGTTCAGTTCGTGGACTTCACCATGAACGGAGACGTTGTCGTCGCAGCAGCCGACACCAAGGAATTCGCCAAGATGGGCTGGGAGCACTCCTGCTCCTCTGTCCCCGCGGCATACCTCGTCGGCTACGCGGCTGGCCTCAGGGCCAAGAAGGAAGAGATCGAGTACGCAGTGCTCGACCTCGGCATGCAGAACCCCCAGCACGGCGGAGTCCTCTTCGCTGTCGCCAAGGGAATGATCGATGCCGGACTGGAGGTCCCCTGCAGCGAGGACGTGCTCCCCGATGAGGACAGGATCAACGGAAAACACATCGACGACAAGATCGAGGCTGACATTAGCAGCATGAAACAGAAACTGGAGGCTGAGTGAAATGGTTGACTGGGTACCTAAAACTAGGCTCGGACACATGGTCCTCAACGGAGAAGTCACCACGATGAGCGAAGCTCTGGCAACCAAACTGCCTCTGCGTGAGCCCGAGATCGTCGACATTCTCCTGCCTGACCTGCAGGATGAGGTCATCGACCTGAACATGGTTCAGAGGATGACCGACTCCGGAAGGAGGGTCAGGTTCGCAGTGACCTGCATCGTCGGAAACGGAGACGGATTCATCGGTGTAGGCCGTGCAAAGGGTAAGGAAGTCGGACCTACCATCAAGAAAGCTATCGACAACGCAAAGCTCAACATCATCGAGATCAAGAGGGGCTGCGGTTCCTGGGAGTGCGGTTGTGGCTCTGTCCACTCTCTGCCTTTCGAGGTAATCGGACGCTCCGGATCCGTCACCGTCTACCTCCGCCCCGCACCCCGCGGTATCGGACTGGCAGTCGGAGACGTCGCCAAGAGCCTGCTCACCCTCGCCGGTGTCCACGACTCCTGGGGATTCGCCCGCGGTAACACCAAGACCAAGGTCAACTACTGTGTCGCAACCTTCGACGCACTCAGGCAGACCGCAGTCGTCAGGGTGACCGACGAGCAGGCCGAGAAGCTCAACATCGTCGCCGGACCCATCGGACTCAAAGAGACCGAGACCGACGTTGACAACATGGAGGAGTGAAAATGGCAGCATACGTCGTAATCCGCGTGCTCGGCCAGGCCGATGTCAACTACAACATCCAGCACACCATGCACCTCCTGGGACTCAACAGGGTCAACCACGCAACCGTGGTCCCCGTCAACGATGCCTACAAGGGAATGCTCCAGGTCGTAAAGGACTACTGCACCTTCGGACTGATCGACGAGGAGACCCTCGCCGCCATGATCAAGGCCCGCGGTAAGGTCGTCGGAGACGCACCCGTCACCGACGAGTACGTCAAGGAGCACACCGAGTTCGCGACCATCGACGACCTGGCCAAGGCCATCGTCGCCGGTGAGTACAAGATCAAGGACGTCGAGGGCATGAAGCCCGTCTTCCGTCTCCACCCCCCTATCAAAGGATACGAGGGTAACAAGCACGCCTTCGCAGAGGGCGGAGCTCTCGGAAACAGGAAGGAGAAGATCAACGACCTCGTCATGAGGATGCTCTGAGGTGTCATAAATGCCTAGCAGAACCAAGAAATTCAGGGGATCCAGGACCCACGGACGCGGAAAGAAATCCGGACGTGGAGCAGGTATCATCGGAGGCCGCGGAAAAGCAGGTCTCGGAAAGACCGGCAAGATCTGGATGCTCAAATACGACAGGAACCACTACGGACGCCACGGCTTCAAGAGGCCCCAGTGCGTCGTGAAGGCCAACAGCACCATCAACGTTGCTGAGCTCCAGAAGAGCATGGACCGCTTCGTGGCCATGGGCTTCGCCAAGCAGGACGGGGACAAGTACTCCGTCAACCTGACCGATGCCGGCATCGACAAGCTTCTCGGAAGCGGAAACGTCGATGTCGCCATCGATGTCATCGTTGCCGAAGCTTCCGCCAAAGCCAAAGAGAAGATCGAGGCAGCCGGCGGATCCGTCGCTGAGTGATTCCATCAGGAGTAGTTCAAATGGATGATGCAAAACCGAGCCTGTTGTACAAGGTGAAACCTATAGGCGACAGGCTCCCCGCAGTCAAGCGTCCCGAAGGGCACGTGCACTTCAGGACCAAGATCATGTGGGTCGCGGTCATCCTGATCCTGTACTTCGTGATGTCCAACGTATATATCTGGGGACTCGACCAGTCGGGCTCCCTGGATATGTTCGCGCAGTACAGGACCATCATGGCCGGGGCATCCGGTACGATCCTCCAGTTAGGTATTGGACCGATCGTCACCGCGTCCATCATCATGCAGCTGTTCGTCGGTGCGAAAATCATCAAACTTGATCTGAGCAACAAGAAGGACAAAGCCTGCTACCAATCGGTGATGAAGGTCCTGGTCCTGGTGATGATCCTCGTAGAGGCTCTCCCCCAGGTATTCGGATACCTCGTGCCCTCCGACGCGTTCGTATCGCAGTTCGGAAGCTGGGGATCCAAATCCCTCATCATCCTGCAGCTGTTCATCGGTTCCTACCTGGTGTTCCTCTTCGACGAGGTCATCTCCAAATGGGGAATCGGAAGCGGTATCTCGCTGTTCATCGCGGCCGGTGTGGCACAGGCTGTCTTCACCGGTGCGCTGAACTGGTATCCGCTCCAGGGATTCGGCACCGAGTACGCGCTCTCCAACCCGCCTGCGGGAACCATCCCCAAGGCGATCTACATCCTCACCCACACCAGCTCCGCGGAGATGGCGTCGGGAGGATACGAGATGATCCTGTTGGGTGCTCCCAACCCGCTCATCGCGCTCATAGGAACGGTCGTGATCTTCCTGGTGGTCGTCTACCTGGAATCCAGCCGTATCGAGCTGCCTCTCTCCCACGGAAACGCGAGGGGTGCCAGAGGCAGATATCCGATCAAACTGATGTACGCGAGCAACATCCCTGTCATCCTGATGTCAGCCCTGCTGGCAAACATCAGCATGGTGTGCCTGCTCCTGTACACCAACGACTTCCTGAGCTCCATCCCCCTCATCGGAGGCAACGGGGCCATAGGAACGTACGAGACCGGAAGCACCACCGCCTCGGGAGGTATCGCATGGTATCTCTCGACACCGCAGGGTCTGACCGATTGGCTACTGCCGATTCTCAACCCGGCGTCGTACGGTAACGGACACAGCGTGATCCAGAACATATGCCACGTGCTGATCTACCTGACCGTGATGGTCATCGGATCTATCATGTTCGCCAAGTTCTGGGTCGAGACCACTAACCTCGGTCCGGAGTCCGTGGCCAACAACATCATGAGGAGCGGAATGCAGATTCCCGGATTCAGGAGGGACCCCCGTGTCCTGACCAAGGTCCTGGAGAGGTACATCCCCACGATCACCGTGCTCTCAGGAGCTCTGATCGGTCTGCTCGCAGCCGTGGCCGACATGATCGGAACCACCGGAAACGCATCCGGTACGGGTCTGTTGCTGGCGGTAGGAATCATCATACGCTTCTACGAAGCGCTCGGACGTGAACAGATGATGGAGATGAACCCCATGATGAGGGGATTCTTCGGTGGTGAATGATAATGGCAAATCCAGGCAGCCCTGAACAGATGAGGCAGCAGCAACAGCAGAACATGCAGCCCATGCCCAAAGGTACCATGATCGGTATGCTCGGGGTCCTCGTCATCATGATGGTCGTCATGATGTGGAGGGTCCAGATCGGCGAGGCGCTCAACTACGTGTTCAAGTACATCGACTTCGGCGGAAAGTACCCCGTACTCACCCTGATGGTCGCGGGTATCATCATGATCACCCTCAGCACCGTCGTCAGGGGATTCCTGTCCGACCCCGTCGCACAGGCAAGGACCCAGCACATCCAGAGCGAGTACAACGCAGAGATGCGCACGGCCCGTACCGAGAACAACCTGTACAAGCTGAAGAAGCTGCAGGACATGCAGCCTCAGATGATGGCTGCCTCCATGGAGCAGAGCACCAAGATGATGAAGCTCATGCCTCTCACCATGGTGTTCGTCATCCCCATCTACGCGTGGATCTTCTACTTCGTGACCTTCACGATGCACGGAGACACCACTCCCCTGATCATCGCCATGCCCTGGGGAACCGCGAACCTGATGGACAACGTGATGGGCTTCATGCCTCTGTGGATCGTTATCTACACCCTCATCAGCCTTCCTATCGGACAGCTCGAGAACAAGCTCATCAACCATGTGATGTTCAAGAAACGCCTTAAGATGCTCGACGCAGGTGGAGCATGAGAATAACCATCAGTGGTCCTCCCGGTTCCGGGAAGACCACTGTCTGCGGCAAACTGTCGGAGACCCTCGGCCTCAAGGCCGTCGTCTTCGGACAGGTCTTCAGACAGCTTGCCGCAGAGAAGGGTCTCACCCTTGTAGAACTCGGTAAGCTGGCGGAGCAGGACCCGCAGATCGACGCCGACATCGACGCCAAGATCGTGGAGACCGCCCGCAACAGCTCCGACATAATTTTGGAATCCCGCCTCTCCGCATACATGCTGACCAGGAACGGGATCCCCGCCCTCCGCGTGTTCCTGGAGGCCAGCCCCGAGGTCCGCTTCGCAAGGATCGGCATCCGCGAGGAGAAGGAGCTCCAGCACGCCATCGAGGAGACCAACGCACGTCAGGCTTCCGAGGCCAAGCGCTACAAGATGTACTACGACATAGACATCAACGACCTCAGCGTCTACGACCTCATCATCAACACCGACAACCTGACCCCCGACGAGGTACTCCAGAAGATCCTGGATGCCGTGCGCGTCCGAACCATGCTGGTCAAGGACCCCGACACGATTCCCGACAGGTGGGGCAAGCGTCCCTCCGACCGTACCGTGGGAGAACTTCTTCAGGGAGGGGTCATCGCACTCGACAAGCCTTCCGGACCCACCTCGCACCAGGCCACCGCCTGGGCCCGCGATGCGCTGCATCTCGACAGGATCGGCCACGGAGGAACCCTCGACCCCTACGTCAGCGGAGTCCTCCCCATCTGTACCGGCAAGGCCGTCCGCCTGACCGATATCGTCCTGTCCTCCGACAAGGAGTACGTATGCCTCATGAAGCTCCATGCGGACCGCTCCGAGGAGCGCATCAGGGAGGTCATGGGAAGGTTCGTCGGCAAGGTCTATCAGCTTCCTCCGGTGAGGTCCGCCGTCAAGAGGCAGATCCGTATCCGCACCATCAAGGAGCTGGAGATCCTCGACATCTGCGGCAGGGACGTCCTGTTCCGCATTTCCTGCGACGCGGGCACCTACGTGAGGACGCTCTGCATCGACATCGGCGAGATGCTCCTGTGCGGCGCATCCATGACCGAGCTCAGGCGCACCCGTTCCGGCAAGATGAAGGAGTCCCAGGCCGCCACTCTGCAGGACCTGACCGACGCCTATGTCTTCTGGCAGCAGGAAGGCCGCGGAGAATGGCTCAGGAGCCTCATCAGGCCCATGGAGGTACTGGTGGACCCCCTGCCCAAGATCATCGTCAAGGCGACCGCCGTGGACGCGGTATGCCACGGTGCCGACCTCTCCGTGCGCGGGGTACACATGCTCGACCCGGAGATCCGCAAGAACGCCCTGGTGGCCCTGATGACCGCCCGCGGCGAGCTCGTAGCCATCGGCAGGATGATGATGTCCTCCGACAAGCTGATGGCCGCCGATGCCGGCGTCGCCGCCAAGACCCTCCGCGTGTTCATGGAGCCCGGCCACTATCCCAGGATGTGGAAATACTCCACCGACCTGGAAGGTTATTCCCCCGCGGAATGAGTAATCCAAGACCTTTTTTACTCCCTACGCAATAGGGTAGACGATGGGAATCTTTTCGAAAGAGGAAGTGTTGTTTGAGAAGGAGAATTTCCGTATCGGCGAGTTCGATCCTACGAACTCCACGGGAACCTGCTACTTCAACATAATGAAGTTTCCTTTTGACGTTAAGAAGAATCGTATGGTCCGCGTGCATGTGACCTCCGAACTCCCCATTGACGTGGCCGTTGCCACTCAGGACAACGGCGGTCTCTTGGGAGAGGTAGGCGGAACCACCGATGTAACGCTCGGGCCATTCAGCACAAAGAACTGTACCGATATGTGCGTGTTCCTGGGCATCACCCCCGGGGACAAATCCACCGTTTCGGTCAAGGTTTGGTCTGACAGCAAATGATGCACTTGGAAGAAGGGGAAAAACACAGTTTCTGGGCCGAGAGCCTGCCTGCCGGACTGTCCGTCGTGAGACAGTTCGACAAGATCGTGCTCGCGGTCTGGCTGCTATGCATGGCCGGCTACTGCGTAGCCGTGGCACTTTTGAACGAACGTACCATCATGGGTCACCTCATCACCGCGCAGGGCCTCCTGGCATGTATCGCCCTGCCTTTCGTGGCGGTGGGACTGCTCTACATCATCGACAGGCGCAACATCGCGTCGCTGATCATCACGGTCATCCTGGCCGCGGCGACCTTCGCGATCACCAGGCAGCTGACCTACATCCTGGTCATCGTCTACCTGTTCATCGGCGCCCTCGGCGTGGCATGCGTGGTCGACGCCATCCAGAGGCTCATCTTCTACAAGGTCGTGGGCCACATCAGGTACGCCAACGTCAAGGAGCACCTGACCCCCGGCGACAGGATGTTCTCCTTCCTGTTCAACATCCCTCCGGACCTCGATACCAGGAACATCGCCATCAACCCCAAGTCCGTGGGCACCAAGTTCCCCTGGAAGGACATGGGCAGTACCGTGGCCCTGTCCCTCATCGTGGGTATGTTCTTCTGGATATACCTCTCCATGAACCCCACCTTCTTCGACGTGGAGTACACCGCCAACATCCCCATCTTCATCTTCGGCATCACCCTCTACGTCCCCATCCTGATCCTGCCCTTCTCCGTGTTCAAATCGCTGGACGTCAGGATCGGCACCAACTACCGCGACTTCAAGCTCTACAACGGCGTGACCGCCACCGTCTACAGGATGGCCGTCCCCGTCTTCGCCGCGCTCATCCTGGTTATGAGGGCGGTCTTCGAGCAGGACAACCCCGTCGAGGTGCTGCTGTACATCGGATTCAGCGCGGTCATCATCCTCTTCGTGGTGTTCCTGACCTCCATCATCTACTACTACGCCATGGAGGCCACCACCTCCGCGGACATCGCCAAGAAGTGGAAGATCTTCATCCCCGTCCCCCTGCTCCTCAGTCTCCACGAGGAGGCCTCGGAGAAGAAGGTGTACCCCGGTACTCCCGTCAGGGACGAGAACGACATGTCCGACATCAATCTCGCAATCGACAAAAGGCGCTGAAAAAAATGTGAGGAATGTGCCTGCTGGCACATTCCTCAGGCGGTCTCAATCGTAGTACTGGCCGCTGGTGTTGGGATTGGCCCTTCCGGGGCTGCTCCAGTTCTTGAAGATGGGTTTGAAGAGCTCCACGGAGGACATTCCGGGGGTCTTGCGGAGACCGATGAGTTCGGGCTCCTTGTTGTTGTTGATGATGATCTTGTACTTCTGCTCGACGCCGTTGGCGCTGATGGGTGCCTGATCGTTCTTGACGATGGCGGCCATGGTCTGCTCGGCCATGAACTGGATGTCCTCGGGGGTGTACTCGTCGGGGACGGTCAGCATGAAGCAGTTCTCCTCGGTCTCGCCGTTGATCATGAATCCGACATCGGTCTTGTCCAGGAGCTTCCTGTACTTGTCTCCGGTCTCGTCGGCGGGGGCCAGCTCCGCCAGCCTCTTCTTGAACTTGTAGGTGATGTCCAGGTAGATGGCTTCCTCACCAAGTATGTTCCACATACTGACTGCATAGGTAATCGCCTTAATATTAGTTCGTTAAACGGGGGTTCTGGGTCTACCCCAACTTTAAAGTATTTTATAACTATGAGCGCACAATGGCAGAGGATTTCAAGGTCACCCCCTGGGAAGTGACCGGAGACATAGACTACGACGTTCTGATGAAGAAGTTCGGAACGACCCCCATCGACAAGGAGCTGATGGACAGGATCTCCCGTTACGGAGAGCCCCACTACATGATAAGGCGCGGAATCTTCTACTGCCACCGCGACCTCGGTCTGCTCCTGGACGACTACGACAAGGGCAACAAGTTCTATCTCTACACCGGCAGGGGACCTTCCGGGAACACCCACCTGGGCCACGTCATGCCCTGGATCTTCAACAAATGGGTGCAGGACACCTTCAAGTGCGACATGCTCTTCCAGATGACCGACGACGAGAAGTTCCTCTTCAAGGACCTCACTCTGCACGACACCCGCAACATGGCCTACGAGAACGCCCTGGACTTCGTCGCCCTCGGCTTCGACCCCGAGAAGACCAAGATCATCGTGGACACCGAGAACATCAAGACCCTGTATCCTCTGGCGCTCCGCGTCGCCAAGAAGGTCACCTTCTCCACCGCCAAGGCCGTCTTCGGTTTCGACGGTGAGTCCAACATCGGAAGGATCTTCTTCACCACCCTGGAATCCGCACCCGCCTTCATCCCCTCGGAGATCGAGGGCAAGCCCACCCGCGTGGTCATCCCCTGCGGAATCGACCAGGACCCCCACTTCAGGGTCACCCGCGACGTGGCCCAGGGACTCGGCTACCACAAGCCGTCCATGATCTACTGCAAGATGTGCCCCGGCCTCAACGGCGGGGACAAGATGTCCTCCTCGGACGAGAACGCCACCATCTACACCACCGACACCCCCAAGCAGGTCAAGAAGAAGGTCGGAAGGGCGTTCACCGGAGGATGCGTCAGCGTGGAGGAGCAGAGGGAGAAGGGAGGAAACCCCGACGTCTGCGCCGTATTCAAGTACAATTTCTATCTCTTCGAGCACGACGACGCCAAGCTCAACGAGCTGGCGGACAAATGCAGGCGCGGAGAGATCCTCTGCGGCGAGTGCAAGGTGGCGCTCACCGGCAAGATAAACGTCTTCCTTGAGAATCATCAGGCCAAGAGGGAAGAGGCCAAAGAGATAGTCAAGCAGATGACCTTCGAAGGTTTCAAATGGTGAGTAAGATGGATATGAAGGAGTTGCTCGAAGGACTTAGCTACAACGAGAAAAGACTGCTGCTGGCACTTGATAAGAACGGGGGCCGCGGAAGCCCTGCCGACATGATTGAGAAGGGCGGTTTCGGCCTGGAGGTCGAGGTCATGGGCTCCGCCTCATGGCTCGCCTCCCAGGGACTCGCGGAGATCTCCGAGGACAGCACCAAGTACTTCGAGCTCACCGACGTGGAGGAATCCAGGAAGGGACTTCCCGAGAGGAGGGCACTCACCGCCCTCGACTCCAACGGCGGTTCCATGACCCTCACCGCCCTGGCCTCCGCCATGCCCGGCGAGGACAACATCGCCGTCGGATGGCTGATGAGGAAGAAGCTCGCCACCATGCAGGAGGTCTCCGGGGAGAAGGGCCTGGTGCTCACCGACCTCGGAAAGCAGACCCTCGGAAAGCAGATGCCCGACGAGGAGCTCATCGCCCGCATGATCGAGGCCCCCGTGGAGGAGAAGGACGCCGACCCCAAGGTCGTCAAGGACCTCAAGGGCCGCAAGGGAATGATCAAGGAGACCGTCGTCACCAAGAGGGAGATCGCCCTCACTGCCGACGGTACCGCGGCCGCCCGCTCCGGAATCGAGATCAGGGAGGAGCTCACCGAGGTGACCGACGAGGTCATCCAGAGCGGCAAATGGAAGGACGTGGAGTTCAGGAAGTACGACGTGCAGACCTTCGCCCCCGCCGCCTACCCCGCCAAGAAGAACCCCCTGACCAGGCTCGGTAACGAGGTCCGTAGGCTCTTCACCGACATGGGATTCACCGAGATGTCCTCCGAGTACGTCCAGAACGCGTTCTGGAACATGGACACCCTCTTCATCCCCCAGGACCACCCTGCCAGGGATATGCAGGACACCTTCTTCCTCGACAACCCCCAGACAATCCCCCTGGACGACAGGGAGCTGGTCGCCAAGATCAAGGCCATCCACGAGAACGGCGGCGACACCGGTTCCACCGGCTGGGGAGGCACCTGGTCGGAGGAGAAGGCAGCTCAGGCCATCCTGAGGACCCACTCCACCGTCAGCAGTATCAAGTACATCGCGGAGCATCCCGATGCGCCCCAGAAGGCGTTCTCCATCTCCAGGATCTTCAGGAAGGAGTCCATCGACGCCACCCACCTGCCCGAGTTCAGTCAGATCGAGGGAATCGTCATCGACGAGAACGCCAACCTCGACATGCTCATCTCCCTCATCCGCGAGTTCTACGCCAGGATGGGATTCGACAAGATCAACGTCCGCCCCAGCTACTTCCCCTACACCGAGCCCTCCCTCGAACTGGAGGTCTTCTTCAACGGCAAGTGGCTTGAGCTCGGCGGTGCCGGAGTGTTCAGGCCCGAGGTCCTCGCGCCCTTCGGAGTCAAGACCCCCGTCCTCGCATGGGGATTCGGATTCGAGAGGCTGGCGATGCTCAAGTGGAACATCACCGACATCAGGGACCTTTACATCTCCGATCTCGACTCCCTCAAGAAGAGCACCGTGTACTGATCCTCAGATGAAGGACACAGCAGTGCCAGGCTTGGAAATCGCGTCCGCTAGGAACTGCAGGTCGTGCTTCTTGTAATCGGGTGCGGCGGCCTTCGCCTTGCCCAGCAGGGCCACTGCCGATTGCTTATCGCCCCGGCTGTAGGCTATCTCCGCGCGTGCCCTCAGCACGTCGTCCAGATAGGTCACGTCGCCGATCCTCTCCATGGCGTCTATGGTATCGATGACCGTCTTCTCTGCACCGTCTATGTCGCCCATGCACAGCTGTGCCTTGGCCAGGAGCATCGCGGCGGCGGGATGGCGGGTCTGCTGGTAAACGCCGTCGGCAACGGAGGCAGCGTTCCAGTAGTCCTCCTTCAGGATGTCGATCTGGGCCTGGGTGAGTTCCGCCATGGGCGAGCCCAGCTTGTGAAGGTCCTTGAGGCAGGCCTTCAGGGCATCCAGGGACTTGCAGGCATAGGCCACCCGGCTCCTCATCCAGAGGATCGTGTCGTTCCCGGGGTTCTCCTGGTTGATGATGCCCAGGCTGCGCAGCAGGTCCTCGTTGGGGTTGGACACGAGCTCGTGCTCGTGGGACCTCGCATATTTGCCGGCCTCGGCGGTCCTTCCCGCCTCCACCAGGTGGTACAGTCTCTCCTGGACGTCGTTCTTGTCGAGCCAGTAGTCGGCGGCCCAGCTGTTCCATCCGCGGACGGTGTCCATGGACACCTTCTCGAGGTACTTCAGGGCGGTCTCGCGGGGGATGCTGGTCATCCCGGCCACGTCAGTCGGGAGCACCCCGGAGGGGGTGGGAGGGAAGGTCTCGCGGGGAACCGGCACCCTCAGGACGCACACCCTGCCGAACACCTCGCGGTCCGCATCGGTGAGCGAGTTCCACTTGGTCTCGGGGTCGCACCTCCTCATGTCGAGGAGGACGTCGATGTCGATCCCCTCCTGGATGAGCCTGTCCTTGGACTCCTCGGCCCGGGTCATGCCCTCCTTGGTGATGCTGTAGACCAGCCTCTTGCTGCGGGCCCCCTTCTGATGTGCCAGCCAGTTCATGACGAGCCCCGTCTCACCGAGTTTCTTGAGGTCGATGGAGGCGTGGGCGCGGGTGATTCCGACCACCATGGCGATACCGTCCTGGGTGAGGTCGAAGGGGACGTTGTAGATCTGTCCCGGGAGAACGTTGCTGAATCTGGCCAGGTGGAGGAGGATGCGCTCCTTCACGGTGACGTCTTTGATGGTGAAGGCGGCCATGGTTTTTTCACCGATAGTTATAATAAAAAGTAAACGGGTCGCAATTTTACATTCGGCAAGTGATGTAAATGCGCAGACTCATAGTTCGGTACGAGAAGGACATAGCCTCCGTGAACATGGTTGACAGGTTCATACAGGGAGGGGAGTGGTCCGAGGCGGGAACCGACCGGGAAGGGCGCAGGTACATCACCGACGGCGACGACACCGTCGTCTACCTCCAGCACCAGCACATCAGGTCGGAGCACCTGGACCGCGACGCGAAGGAGGCCGGATTCGTTTTCGACGTGGTCGTCTTCCCGTCGGTCCACAGCGCCCAGAGCGGGATCCCCGCGCTGACCGTGCACCCCATCGGCAACTACCATGAGGCGGAGCACGGGGGAGAGGAGGGGAGACTGGTCCCCGCCTGCCCTGCGGTGATGACGGACATGCTCCGCGCCATCAGGGCGGAGTGCGACATCCCCGAGTACAGCATCTGCTTCGAGGTGACCCACCATGGTCCCCTCCTGGAGACCCCCACCATGTTCCTGGAGATCGGCAGCGACGAGAGCTGCTGGGGCAGGAGCGACGCCGCCGACATCCAGTCGAGGGTGCTCGCCAAGGTGAGGGAGAAGAACGATTACGTCAGCGTGGTGGGCCTGGGCGGAGGCCATTATGCCCCCAGATTCACCGAGCTGGCACTTTCGCACAAGGTCAACTTCGGACACATGCTGCCCAACTATCAGATGGAGGGCAGGAGCGATGAGGATGTGGCGGCCTCGATCAGAAAGGCGACCGAGGCCAGCCGTACGGATTGTGTTTACATCCACCGTAAATCCATGAAGGGCTTGCAGGCCACGCACCTCCGCGAACTGGCGGAGTCGCTCGGCTGCGAGATCATGAAGTCCGAGGATTTCGAGCCTCTCACTGGGAATTGATGTAGGTTCCCGAGAACGGCAGGCCCAGGATGGCCTTCTCCAGTTCCTCGAGGTTCCTTCCGTCCACCATCTGGATGTCGATCTTCTCCTTCTTGGCGATCTGCACGCCGAGGGGGTCGAAGACGCTGGACTTGCCCGCTCCGTGATCCTTGTAGACCAGGGCGTCGAGCTCGTCGATGGTGAGTTTGTCGTACCTGACGGCGTCGGGGTTCTTGCGGGGGTCGTCGGAGTAGACCGCGTCGACGGAGGTGGCGTTGATCACGCGCTTCGCCCCGAGCTCGCAGGCCAGCATGGTGGCGACGGCATCGGTGGTGTGGCCGGGTTCGGTACCGCCCATGACGACGATCCCGCCCTCTTTGAATTTCATGTCGAGGTCGTACTCTTTGCCGCCCAGTTCCCTGCCGGTGACGGTGTAGTACCTGGCGATCTTCCCTCCTCCGCAGACTACGCAGACGCGTACCTTCTCGGAGGCTTTTTCCAGCATTCTGGCGAGTTTTCCGATATATACCGAATCGTTCTGGTCCGGAATTAGGATGGAACCGCCGATGGAGATGACGACAATATCCTGGCTCATGTGTAACACTTTTTATAGGGATGTAGGTTAGGGATAAAATCATTGCCGAAGGTATGAACAATGTCAACCGACAATTCAGCAAACAGGGCCCGTTACGATTTTAAAAAGGCCATGGAAGAGATCAAAAACTATCGAGGCAGAGGCACCGAACTGATTTCGGTGTACGTTCCGCCCGGCAAGCTCATTTCGGACGCCATGGCCTACCTCAGGGACGAGGAGGGCCAGGCCCAGAACATCAAATCGAAGACCACTCTCAAGAACGTCACCAGCGCCATCGACTCCATCATGGCCCGTCTCAAGACGTTCAACAAGGTCCCCGAGAAGGGAATCGTCATCTTCTGCGGAGAGGTCCCCCGTGCGGGAGACCAGACCAAGATGGTCCAGTACGTCATCGACCCCCCGGAGGCCATCACCGCCTTCCTCTACCGCTGCGACTCGGCGTTCTTCACCGAGCCCCTCGACGGCATGCTGGTCGACAAGAAGTTCTACGGACTTCTGGTCATGGACAGGAAGGAGGCCACCATCGGTATGCTGGCCGGAACCAGGATCCAGGTGCTCAAGCACTTCGAGTCCATGGTCCCCTCGAAGCACCACCAGGGAGGTCAGTCGTCCGTCCGTTTCGAGAGGCTGATCGAGATCGCCGCCCACGAGTTCTTCAAGAAGATCGCGGACAACTGCACCACCTGCTTCCTGGACAACCTCATGGACCTCGAGGGAATCATCATCGGAGGACACTCCCCCACCAAGGACTTCTTCTACAACGAGGAGTACCTCCACCACGAGCTCCAGAAGAAGGTCATCAAGCCCCTCATCGACACCGGTTACACCGACGAGTTCGGACTGAAGGAGCTCGTCGACAACGCACAGGGCTCCATCGCCGACCAGCAGCTCTCCCAGGAGAGGGAGATGATGCAGAGGCTGTTCCGCGAGATCAGGAAGACCGAGGGCGGACTCGACGCCTACGGAGAGGACGACGTGCGCCACTGCGCCGAGATGGGTGCGGTCGACACCTTCCTCATCTCCAGCCAGCTCAGGAAGTACCGCTGCAACTGCCAGTGCAACTCCGGGCACACCTTCGACATCACCGTCGACGATCCCGACCTGCCCCTCAAGTGCCCCGAGTGCGGGGCCAACGCCAAGGTGCTCGACAGCAAGGACCTCATCGACGACTTCTTCGAGATGGCCGACACCTACAATTCGAACATGCAGCTGATCACCCCCGATTCCGAGGAGGGAGGAATGCTCCTGAAGGCTTTCGGAGGAATCGCGGCCCTTCTCAGGTACAGGCTGGAGTGAGTGACATGATCGTAATGGAGAAATTCGTAGCGGAATGCGAGGATGCCGTCGTGAAGGCCCTGGCCGCCATGGGCGCACCCTCCGACCTCAGGCTGGTCAGGGAGTTCCCCGAGACCGCCGACCTGGCCAT
>CADAGG010000012.1 GCA_902787415.1 methanogenic archaeon | reverse complement strand
TACCTCGGCCGCAACGCCGGAAAGACCCCCGAGAACATAGTCACCGGATTCAGGGAGAAGTACTCCCTCAAGCCTCCCGAATCGGCTCCTTCCGGGGGTGCCGCGGCGGCCGGCAGGACCGCATGACGGAGGCCGGCCGGAGATCCTCCGGCGGACCTCTTACAGGGTGTTAAGAAATCCCCGACGCATAGTTAGTAATCCAACCATTTTGCTGGTAGAATCCTCCGTGATTTTTCGTCTTTACCAAGTCTCCGTCTGGGTATTTCGAAGGGGTCGAAAACGGCTCTCATCCAACATCGATATCGACAGTTGGATGTATATGATATGATGTTGGATACACAAAATTACCTTAAAAAATCCAAAATTCAAAACCTTAAAATTGCAAGGTCATTATTGTGTTTCAGAAGGTCAATTATGGACGTAGAAGAGTGGTTAGGCGCTGAAAATCAGCTTGGAATAGACATTTGGAACAAAAAGTACTGTTACAACGGGGAGACGTTCGATCATTGGCTCGACCGTGTTTCCGCCGGAGATGACGATATCAAGAGGATGATCTTGGAGAAAAAGTTCCTTTTCGGAGGACGTATCCTCGCCAACCGCGGACTCCAGAATACCGGCCTCAAAGTCACCCTCTCCAACTGCTACGTCATACAGCCTCCCGAGGACTCCATCGAGAGCATCTTCGAGTGCGCTAGCAAGGCCGCCCGTACCTTCAGCTACGGCGGCGGAGTGGGTATCGACCTCTCCAAACTCGCACCCCGCGGAGCGAAGATCAACAACACCGCTTCGGAGACCTCCGGAGCCGTATCCTTCACCGATCTCTACTCAATGGTCACCGGACTCATCGGTCAGCACGGAAGGAGGGGAGCCCTCATGCTCACCCTGTCCTGCGAGCACCCCGACCTCGAGGAGTTCATGGCCGTCAAGACCGACCTCGAGAGGGTCACCAAGGCCAACATGTCCGTCCGTATGACCGACAAGTTCATGGAGTGCGTGGAGAAGAGGGAGACCTTCGTTCAGACCTTCGTACGTCCCGAGACCAAGGACACCGTCGTCAAGAACCTCGACGCCTATCAGTTCTTCAAGAAGCTCTGCTACGCCAACTGGGACTTCGGAGAGCCCGGCTGCCTGTTCTGGGACCGCATCAGCTCCTGGAACCTCCTCTCCGAGTTCCCCGACTACGAGTACGCCGGAACCAACCCCTGCGCCGAGGAGCCCCTCCCCGCCGGAGGAAGCTGCCTGCTCGGAAGCATGAACCTCTCCGAGTTCGTCAAGGACGGCAAGTTCCAGGAGGACGAATTCCGCGAGGCCGTCCGCATCTGCGTCCGCGCCCTCAACGGCGTCCTCGAGGAGGGTCTGCCCCTCCACCCCCTCGCCGAACAGAGGGAATCCGTCAACGACTGGAAGCAGATCGGTCTCGGAATCATGGGTCTCGCAGACATGCTCATCAAGATGGAGATCACCTACGGAACCCGCGAGGCCATGGACATCTGCCACCGCCTCGGATTCATCATGGCCGACACCGCCATCAGGGAGTCCGCCCTCCTCGCCAAGGAGAAGGGAAAGTTCCCCAAGTGCAACATCGAGCAGCTCATGGCCTCCCCCTACTTCATGGAGAACACCTCCGAGGAGACCCGCGACCTCGTCAGGGAGTACGGACTCCGCAACTCCCAGCTGCTCACCATCGCCCCCACCGGTACCCTCTCCACCATGCTGGGTATATCGGGCGGTATCGAGCCCATCTTCGCCACCCACTTCGAGAGGAGGACCACCTCGCTGTCCGACCACGACCAGTTCTACAAGGTCTATCCCCCCGTCGTCAAGGAGTACATGGACAAGCACGGCCTGAAGGACGATACCGACCTCCCCGAGTTCTTCGTCACCGCCCAGAACCTCGACTACAAGCAGAGGCTCATCCAGCAGGGAACCTGGCAGATGCACATCGACGCCTCCATCAGCTCCACCGTCAACCTCCCCGAGGACTTCCCCGAGGAGAACGTCTTCGACATCTACATGTACGCTTGGAAGATCGGATGCAAGGGAGTCACCGTCTTCCGCGACGGATGCAAGAGGCTCGGAATCCTGACCACCAAGGAGAAGAAGGCCGAGGAGTCCAAGA
This sequence comes from methanogenic archaeon, assembly GCA_902787415.1. Lineage (GTDB taxonomy): Archaea > Thermoplasmatota > Thermoplasmata > Methanomassiliicoccales > Methanomethylophilaceae > Methanomethylophilus. The sequence continues at coordinate 11,273 of CADAGG010000012.1, read as the reverse complement.
TGAAGGAGGAGGCCATCGCCTCCGCCACCGCCACCCAGCGCGGAATCGTCAAGACCGTCGCCGACAACGTCATCGGAAAGAAGAGGAAGCTCATGACCGGATGCGGAAGCCTGCACTGCACCGCGTTCTTCGACCCCGTCTCCGGAGACCTCATGGAGGTCTACCTCAACAAGGGATCCACCGGCGGATGCAACAACTTCATGATCGGTCTCTCCAGGATGATCTCCCTGGCCGCCCGTTCCGGATGCGACATCAACTCCGTCGTCGACCAGCTCAAGTCCTGCGGATCCTGCCCCTCCTACACGGTCAGGACCTTCACCAAGAAGGACACCAGCAAGGGATCCTGCTGCCCCATGGCGGTCGGCTGGGCCCTCATCGACATGCACGACGAGATGATGAGGCAGGTCAAGTCCTCCAACCTCATCGCTCCTCCCAAGGAGATCACCCCCAAGAAGGTCGTCATCAACCCCTGCCCCAAGTGCGGCGACGAGCTGACCTTCCAGGGCGGATGCAACGTCTGCAGGTCCTGCGGCTGGACCAAGTGCGAATGAAATTCCTTACCGGGGCCCCGGCCCCGGATCACCTTCTAAATTACCGAGCTAACTGCAGTTCTGCCGTTTTTATACCCTCACGGCGAGACCTGCCCCATGGAAAAGGACGCCGTAAAGAAGGCTTGTCAGTCACCCCGTCTGCTGAACGAGGGTCCCGACGTGATAGGGAGGATGACCTCGGTGCTCGGCAGGGGAGGATCCCTCGACACCGCGGTGAGGGATGTGGCTGAGAACGGACCGGAACTGTCCCGCACGATCTTCGGAAGGATAGTCTTGGATGCGGACACCAGGCTGACCCCCGACATGAGCTCCGCGCTGTACTCGGTGATCTCCTCGCTGCCGGAATGCAACACCGCCTACGGGACCGCCCTGAGGCTCGCCATGTCGGCCGAGAGGAGCAAGACCCAGAAGGAGAGATCCGAGATACTCAAGGAGGCCTCGGAGATAGCTCTCAACGGCCTTCGGGAATCGGGCAGGACGTTCTGCTCCTCGCTCAACACACCCTGCATGGTGATCTTCGGACTGGGCATCATGGTGCCCATGGTCCTGATGTCCGTGCTGCCCATGATGGGCATGAGCGGGCTCTTCAAATCGGGCATTGACCAGAGGACGGTATCGATCGTCACCCTGGTCCTGATACCCGCCGCGGTCACCTCTGTCATCATTACCGTCAGCGGGAAGAATCCCGTGAGGCCGCGCGGGAAGGCATTCCATATGTCGGGACTGCTGCTCCTGTCAGCCGTCCCCGCCGCCCTTGCGGTCTACACCGCCACCGGTGATGCGGCTGCATCGGTATGCCTCGGAGCGGCCGCCGGAGGGATACTCACCGCTGCGGCCGATCGTCTGACCGGGAAGACCCGCAGGCATGTGGCCTCCGCTGAGAAGAGGCTGCAGGACTGCATCTTCGAGATCGGTTACAGGCTGATGGCGGGGAACGGGTTCGAGGATGCTCTCTACGGGAGCACCTACGATGCGAAGGAATGCCGCCCCTACGCCGTCCTCTTCAGGAACGAACTCGACATCTGCAGGGGGGACGTGGAGCATGCCATCAGCTCGGCCTTCGGCCTCTTCTCGGCGGAGACCGTCCGCATCCTGACCGACATCTACCGCATATCCCTCAGGGACCTGACCGATGCGGGGAGGATGGCGGAATCCCTGGGAAGACAGCTGAAGGACAGGGAATCGGTGCGCAGGAACATAAGGAACGAGCTCAAGAGCATGACCGACACCATGTACGGCACAGCGGCCGTATTCGCACCGCTTGTACTGGGGTTGTCCGTTTCCATCCTCGGGCCCATGAGGGCCCTGGCGGGCATGGCGGACGACGGCAGCACCACCCTGATCCTCTCGGTTTACCTGATAGAGCTGTGCGCTACGATTGCGGTGCTCGTGAACGGCCTCGACACCAGGAACAACGGCGCCACCGCGGCAGGGAGGTTCGCCTGCATGATACCCGTGGCGGCCATGGTTTTCATGGCCATGCTGCACATCTCCCTGTGAATCAATCGGATTCCGGGAAGGATGCCTTCATCCTCTCGGAGTCCTCCACGATCTTGTCGAGGAATTCGGCGAGGGTCCTGAAGCGTCCGGAGTTGAGATAATAATGGTGGTGGACTCCGTCCTCGTGCTCGACGCGGCGGGAGCAGATTAGGCCTCCGGCCTTCATCTTCCTGACGGCGGCGTTGACGGCCGGTTCCTCGAGCCCGAAGGCCCCTCCGGCGAAGGGTGCGACGAGCTCCTTCTCCATCATCCCGCGGATGAGGATCATCACGTCTGGGTCATTCATCGCGGAGAGGATGTCGGACTCCGGATCGGAGCTGATTCCGAGGGGCATCCTGTTGGTGAGGCAGACGTGCTTGATCGTCTTCTTGGGGGTTCCGGGGCTGCTGTTCTCCATCGCACGTACATGTCCCGCGGGACATATAGCGTTAACTGATGCGCGCACGCGCAGACACGTCAGTAAAATAGTTTTTTATAGTCCCGCAAACTATACCGAATCATACAATCGGACTTTTCCCGAGTGTTGTTTTCGGTCACAATTGAACGAAGGTAGAATCATGAGCGCACACAATACTGAATCCGACAACGTACTCAAAACCGGTACCACCACCCTCGGAATGAGGATCAAGGACGGTGTCATACTCGCTACTGACCAGAGGGCCACCATGGGCAACCTCATCGCCAACAGCAACGTGCAGAAGGTTTATCCTCTGTCCGACAACCTCGGTATGACCATTTCCGGACTCGTCGGAGACGCCCAGCTCATGGTCAGGTACATGACCAGCCAGATCGCCATCTACGAGATGCAGAAGGGAGCACCCATGTCCGTGCAGACCGCTGCCACCCTGATGGGATCCGTCATCCGTTCCGGATTCTACCTCGGCCCCCTCCTCGGAGGCTACGACAAGACCGGAGGACACGTCTTCAGCGTCGACGGAGCGGGAGGAGTCATCGAGGACAGGTACTGCGCATCCGGTTCCGGTTCCATCACCGCCTACGGTGCACTCGAGACCCTCTACAAGGACAACATGACCAAGGAGCAGGCCATCGACGTCGCCATCTCCGGACTCAACGCCGCCCGCCGCAGGGACAACTACACCGGCGACGGAATGCTCATCCTCTACATCGGACCGAAAGGATACGAGTGGATCCCCAACGACCTCATCAGGAAGAGGTGCGAGGAGCTCGGATTCAAGTACCCCAACTGAAACAGTCACTCAAACCCCTTCCCATAGGGGGCCCCGAGCCCCCATCTTTCTCAAAACACTACCAGAAGCCGATAAAATGAATCCAGACAGACTATTCGACAGCCTGAGGACCCAGGTCATGGGGCTCGTTCCCAGCACCATGGACATCGCCAAGATCGAGTTCGAGGCCTCCCTCGTCGTCATCTACGTCAAGAACTACGACGAGTTCTCCTCCGAGGTCAGCCTCCCCCGCACCCTCGCGCAGACGCTCCGCAGGAGGGTCGACATCAGGCCCGACCCCAGCATGCTCGAGGACACCGACTCCGTCGAGAAGAAGATCCGCTCGCAGATTCCCGAGTCCGCCGGCATGACCGACATCAACTTCGATGCCAACACCGGCGAAGCTATCGTAGAAGCGATCAACCCCAACGAGGTCGTCGGCAACGAGGGATCCCTTCTGGCCGCCCTCAAGAAGGAGAGCGGATGGAACGTGAAGGTCATCCGTTCCCCTCCCATCCCCTCCAAGACCATCTCGGACGTCAGGGGATACCTGAGGCACGAGGCCGACGACAGGAGCAAGATGCTCAAGGAGGTCGCCAGGAACCTGGTGCGCCCCATCGTCGAGGGAGAGCAGTGGATCAGGGTCACCACCATGGGCGGTTTCAGGCAGGTCGGGAGGTCGGCTTCCCTCCTCACCACCAGGAACAGCAGGATCCTCATCGACTGCGGTCTGGACCCCGGATCCGAGGCGACCCCCTATTTCGCCATCCCCGAGGTGCAGCCCCTGGATTCCATCGACGCCGTGGTCATCACCCACGCCCACCTCGACCACTGCGGTACCCTTCCCGCTCTTTTCAAATACGGATACAAGGGACCCGTCTACTGCACCGCACCCACCAGGGACCTGATGGCCCTGCTGCAGCTCGACAACATCAAACTGGCCTTCGGCGAGGCCAAGAAGAACCTGTACACCGAGAAGGACGTGAAGAACGAGATCCTCCACACCATCCCCCTCAAGTACAACGAGACCACCGACATCACCCCCGACGTGAGGCTCACCTTCCACAACGCGGGACACATCCTGGGATCCGCCATCGCCCACTTCCACATCGGCGACGGACTCCACAACATCGCCTTCACCGGAGATACCAAGTTCGAGAAGACCTGGCTCTTCAACCCCGCGGTCAACAAGTTCCCCAGGTGCGAGACCCTCGTCATCGAGTCCACCTACGGAGGCCACAACGACATGCAGCCCTCCAGGAAGGACGCCTCCGAGCAGCTCGGAGATTTGATCAAGGAAGCAACCGCCCACGGAGGAAAGGTGCTCATCCCCGTATTCGCCGTCGGACGTTCCCAGGAGGTCATGCTCGTCATCGAGGAGCTCGTCAGGACCGAGGCCATCCCCGAGATGCCCGTCTACCTCGACGGTATGATCTGGGAGGCCACCGCCATCCACACCGCATATCCCGAGTATCTCAACAGCTCCCTCAGGACCGAGATCTTCCAGAAGGGCAACAACCCCTTCCTCAACCCCATGTTCCACCGCGTCGAGAACGGCGAGATGAGGGAGAGGATCTGCCACAGCCCCGAGCCCTGCATCGTGCTGGCCACCGGAGGTATGATGTCCGGAGGACCCGTCCTCGAGTACTTCAGGGAATGGGCGGACGACCCCAAGAACTGGCTGCTCTTCGTCGGATACCAGTCCGAGAACTCCCTCGGAAGGACCATCCAGAGGGGAAGGAGCGACATCACCCTGCCTTACAAGGGCAAGCCCATCAACATCCAGATCAAGATGAACCGCGAGACCGTCGACGGATTCTCCGGTCACTCCGACAGGAAGCAGATGATGAAGTTCGTCGGCACCATGGAACCCAAGCCCGACAAGATCATCATCGGACACGGTGAGGACAGGAAGTGCTCCGACCTCGCCTCGTCCATCTACAAGAAGTTCAACATCCAGACCGTGGCTCCCCAGAACCTGGAGACCGTCAGGCTGAAGTGATACCATGAGGACGGTAGTCGCCATGACCGGGGCCTCCGGCGCCATCTACGGCATCAGGCTCCTCCAGGAGCTCCCCGGGGAGAAGCTGCTGGTCATGTCCGACACCGCCAAGGCCATCATCCCCGAGGAGACGCAGTACTCCGTGGAGCAGGTGGAGGCCATGGCCGACAGGGTCTTCGACGACTCCGATTTCTTCGCGCCCATCGCGTCCGGGTCCTTCGATTACGACGTCCTCTTCGTGGTCCCCTGCACCGAGTCCTCGGTGGCCAAGTTCGCCTGCGGGCTCGGCGACACCCTCATCTCCCGCACCTTCATGTGCGCGCTGAAGGAGGGCAGGAAGATCGTCCTGGTCACCAGGGAGACCCCCAAGAGCGCCATCATGCTGGAGAACGAACTCAAGCTCGCGAGGCTGGGAGTGGTCATCATGGATGCCAATCCCGGATTCTATCCCAAACCGCAGACCGTCGGCGAGATGGTCGATTTCATAGTAGGGCGCTGCCTGTCTCAGGCAGGCATAAAACAGCACCTTTTCAAACCCTGGGGAGAGTAAGAGGGATCGCATGATCTACAGAGACTATAAGGGAGACAGGCTTTCGATGATGGGTTTCGGTGCCATGCGCCTGCCGGTCATCGACGGAAACGACGGAAAGGTGGACGTACCCAAGGCCGAGGCCCTGGTGGACGAGGCATACAGATCGGGCATCAACTACTTCGACACCGCCTGGGGATACCACATGGGGACCTCCGAGACCGTCATGGGCGAGGCCCTCTCCAGATACCCGCGCGACAGCTACCGGCTCTCCACCAAGTTCCCCGGATACGACCTCAGCAACTTCGGCAAGCACGAGGAGATCTTCGCGAAACAGCTGGAGAAATGCAAGGTGGACTACTTCGACTTCTACTTCCTGCACAACGTCTGCGAACTCAACATCGACAGGTACATGGACGAGGAGAAGTACCACACCGTATCGTTCTTCCGCAGGATGAAGGCCGAAGGGAAGATCAAGCATTTGGGATTCTCCTGCCACGGCTCTCTCGAGGTCATGAAGCGTTTCCTGGAGAAGTACGGGGAGTTCATGGAGTTCGGTATGATCCAGATGAACTACCTGGATTACAACTTCCAGGGCGCCAAGGGCAAACTGGACCTCCTCAATTCGTACAGGATCCCCGTCTGGGTCATGGAGCCTCTCCGCGGCGGAATGCTCGCAAAGATGGCTCCCGCGGACCTCGAAAGGATGAGGAAGACCAGGCCCGGAATCGAACCCGTGGAGCTCGCTTTCAGGTTCCTGCAGTCCCTCCCCGGCGTCACCGTCATCCTGTCCGGCATGACCGAGATGGAGCAGATGAGGGAGAAACTGAGTATCTTCGAGAAGGACGAACCTCTCAGCAAAGAGGAGACCGATGCCCTGCTGGACATCGCGAAGGGACTCATCAACGGAAAGGTAGCTCCCTGCACCGCCTGCAAGTACTGCCTCTCCCACTGCCCCAAGGAGCTGAACATCCCCGTCCTCCTGGAGAAATACAACGAGGATGCCCTCACCGGCGGCGGATTCATCGCACCCTTCGCCATCAAGGCCCTCCCTCCCGAGAAGAGACCTTCGGCATGCATCGGATGCAAGTCCTGCGAGAAGGTATGCCCTCAGCAGATCAGGATATCGGAGATCCTCAAAGCCTTCGGATCCAAGATGGACGGTATGCTCGAGGCGTTCTTCGGAAAAGAGGCCTGAGCTTCATTCCCCGGACTTATCGGGACTGCCGTCGAAGGCGTCCATCATATGTGCCAGATCGCTGTCGGCATATGCCTCTACGATGAAACCGTAGCGGTCCGCCCAGCGGTCGGTGACCTCGTCGAGGAAGTTCTCCGCATACTCCTCCCAGCCCTGGCGGTACTCATCCTCCAGCAGGGTCTCGAGCAGATTGTCGGATTTCACTCCGACCATATCGGCGTAGAGGCCGGCCAGGGTCTGGACGAACTTCTCCTCCATGGGTTCGATGGGCAGGTAGCGGGATGAACCGTCGGATTCCTCCGTGATGCGCTTCTTCTCGCGGTCGTAGAAATATCCATCGCTGCCGGTGATCAAAAGCGCGCCGATGGTGGCTCCGACATTGAAGGGGATGCGGCCCTCGATCTTGCCTATGGGTTCCCAGGTCTCGGCGAACTCCTTGTTGAGCGCCTCGGTGTCCTGGCTGTCCTCGACCTCCTGGAGCCAGGAGCAGATGTTGAGGTGGGAGGGGTCTGATTCGTCCTCCCTGATGGCGAGCACCTCGGCATACTCGTCCATGTCCTTGCACTCCTCGGGAGGGAAGTATCCCTTGGCCTCGAGGATGATCGGTCTTTCGGTATCCTGGGTCTTCCCCTTCAGGAACATGATGTCGGTGACGAAGGGACCGTATTCGTAGGAGATCCTGGAACCGGAATAGTCCTCCACGGTCTCATCGGCCTCCTCGGAGACGCCGAAGTCTGCGGGGCCGATCCTCTTGTCCCCAGCGACGAAGCGGTGGGAGTTGCGGGAACCCCATCCTGCCACTGCCTGCAGCAGCATGTGCAGGTCGAGGAAGGAGATGCCCGAGGGCACCGCGAGCACGCGCGATGCGGGGGGATTGAGACCCCTTACCGATGCCCTCAGCCTGAAAGCGGACAGGTTGGTCACTCCAGGTAGATGGCGGTCCTGCCGGGTGCGGCGACCTTGGACTTGCCTGCGGGGTCGTATTTGTCCTCGTCGTCGGCGCCGAAGATCTGGACCTCGAGCCCGACCTCGGCGGCGATGAAGTCCCTGGCGGACTGCAGGAAGGCCTTCTCGTCGAACTCCGCCTGGGCCTTCTTGGCCTCGAGGTTACCCCTCTGGAGGTCCACGGCTGTCTTCTTGGCGAAGTCCGATACTGCCTTTCCGTTCTTCTTCAGCTCCTCGTCGGCCATGCACTTCTTGGTGAGGTTGGGGACGGACAGCTCGCCGGCCTCGGCCATGGCGATGGCGTCCTTCATGATATTGACCTTCCAGACGGGAGAGGTGTAGATGACGGCCTTGGTGATGTCACCCTTGGCGAGCTTCCTGATCTCGTTGACATCGGAGATGACGTCCTGGACGAACTCCTCGCCGTACTCGGCGGCGGCGGAGACGGCCTCCGCCTCGGGGAGCTGGGCCTCGGAGACGAGTCCCTCGAATCCGGCCTCCTGCCAGAGTTCCTCCGCGATGTGGGGGGTGACGGGCATCATGGCGTTGATCCAGATGCGGAGGGCCTTCATCAGGGTGGCCCTGTTCTTTCCGCCGCGCCTCTCGTACCAGCGGAGGTCGTTGGCCATGTCGAAGTAGACGACGGTGCACATCTGCCTCAGGTCGTACTTGTCCATGGCGGCCCTGATCTCGTTGAGATGGGTGTTGAACCTGGAGAGGAGCCACTGGTCGATGGGACCTGCTGGCACATCCTGTTCGGAGGCGATGAGGTCCTCGACGGTGGACATGATCTTCTCGAGCTTCTGCTTGTATGTGAACACCACGTCCTCGTCCCACTCGACGTCCACGAACATGGATGCGATGTGCGCGTAATACAGCCTCATGGCGTCCGCGCCGTACTTGGCGACGGCGCCGGGGATGGGCTGCGCTCCTCCCTTGGACTTGGAGATCTTGTCCTTGTTCTTGCCGGTGACGTACCAGTTGACGACGATTCCCTGGGGGTTCATCTCCTCGGGGAGGATGGCCGCGTGGTTGAGCAGGAACACGGGGAAGTGGACGGTCATGTGCTCCTTACCGCCGAGGTTGATGTCCAGGGGGTACCAGTAGAGCACGTCCTTCCTGATGTCCTCGACGAGGTCGGCGGGTATGCCGGTAGCGTCGGACACGGCCTTGGCGCTTCCCTCTCCGAGCATGACGTAGTCGAAGAAGGCGGGGGTCATCTGCTCCGTCCTGATCTTTCCGCTGTTGCTGTACAGGGAGATGAGGTAGAAGATCGGATACAGGGTGGAGTCGGAGATGGCCTCGATGGTCCACTTGGGATCGAAGGGGAACTTGGTACCGAGCCAGTTGCCGAGCCTGACGCAGGCCCTCTCCCTGTACCAGTCGAGGACCCCCTGCACGTTCTCGTAGTAGTCCGCGGGGTAGATGTTCATCTTCCTGGCGTGCTGCTTCGCGAGGTCGGTGAGGGCGGGGTCGGCGTAGTTGATGAACCACTGGTCGTCGATCCTCCTGATGTGGACCTGGCGTCCGCACCTGCAGATGACCTCGAGGGTGAGGTCCCTGAAGAGCTCTGCCTCGCCGGCGTCGATCATGGCCTGCTTCATCCTGTCCTTGGCCTCCTCGACGCGGAGTCCGGCGAACTCGCCGCAGACGTCCTTCATGCGGCCCATGTGGTAGCCGTCCTTGTAGATGGTCTTCTTGGCCTCCTCCATGGCCTCCTTGAACTTCTCGGGGTCCTTGATGTCGGGGATCTTCATCTTGGCGATGATGTCCTTGGCGGGGAAGTCGCCGTATCCCTTGATGGAGATGATGGAAACGGGCTCGACGGCGTCGACGACGTCCTTGGGGATGCCGTAGACGGAGGTGAGCTCGGGGTTTGCTTTGGCCCTCTCGAGGGCGTCCCAGTCGGCTGGCGCGTCGGAGGGGACGGAGGTGACCAGTCCGGTTCCGATGGCGGGGTCGACGAAGTCTGCCGGGAAGACGGGGATCTCCTTGTGGAGCATGGGGGCCCTGCACATGAGTCCGATCAGTTCCTTCCCGGGGATGGATCCGACGGTCTCGACACCGTCGAACTGCAGCTGGAGCTTCTCGGCGCACTGGGGGCTGACCACCCACTTCTCTCCGTCCTTCTGGACGATGCTGTACTCCATGTCGGGGCGGGCCCAGAAGCAGACCTGTCCGTAGACGGTCTCGGGCCTGAGTGTGGCGGCCACGAGGAAGAACTTCTTCTCCTCGCACCAGAACTTCAGCAGGGTGTACTCCTGGGTCTCGGCGAGGCCTCCCTTGGAGATGTCGGTCTCGGAGGGATCGACGGCGACGGGTCCGTGCTCGGGGCAGAAGGGGGCGTAATAAGGCTTCTGGATGAGGAGTCCCTTCTCCTTGAGCTTGGTGAACTGCCACTCGATGAACTTTCCGTAGTCGGGGTAGAGGGTGCAGGTGAACCTCCTCCAGTCGGCGAGGAAACCGAACCTCCTCCAGTAGTCGTTCTGGTAGACGCCGTTGAAGAAGTTGACGACATCCATGGGCTCGGTAAGCTTGTCGACGAGGGCGGGGTCGCATCCGTTCCTGACCAGGTAGTCCACGGTCTTCTCGTCGTGCTTCTTGATCTTGTTGGCGAGGCTGATGCACCCGTTTCCGGTTCCGTGGGTTCCCACGGGGAAGAGGACGTTGTAGCCGGTGGTCCTCTTATACCTTCCCAGGGCGTCGGCGTAGGTGTATCCCCTGAGGTGTCCGACGTGGAGGTACCCGGTGATTCCGGGGTAGGCGAAAATGATCATGAATTTGGGTTTGCCGTCCTTCCTCTCGGACTCGTTCAGCTTAGCGTCGGTCCAGGCTTTCTGCCATTTAGCTTCCATCTCTGCGTAGTCGCGTGCCATCAGGTCACCTTATTACTACGCGCGGGTACGCGCACCTGATAAAAGTCTTTTACCATGTGAACACATGGCTGAGGCATGGACACCCTGGAGTTCTACGAGGCCAATGCGGAGGAATACGCGGCCGAGAGCCTCACCCACGACGTTCTCGACGACCGCGGCAGGTTCATCTCCAGGCTCCCGAGGGGAGCGCGCATCCTCGATCTCGGATGCGGATCCGGCAGGGATTCCTTCGCCTTCTCAAGGCTGGGGTTCGAGGCCGTACCCGTGGACGGTTCGAAGAACATGTGCAGGGAGGCGGAGAGGTACACCGGCCTGCCCGTCAGGTGTCTGACGTTCTCGGAACTCGACTATGAGGAGGAGTTCGACGGGGTATGGGCCTGCGCGTCCCTGCTCCACGTCCCGTCCGCGGAGCTTCCGGACGTACTGAAGCTTGTCAGACATGCTCTGAAGGACGGCGGGATCCTGTTCTGCTGCTTCAAGGAAGG
>CADAGG010000011.1 GCA_902787415.1 methanogenic archaeon | reverse complement strand
ACCGGCACCGCGGAGCATTGCACAGCAGACGTTCTTTCCGATCTCGTGGATGTCTCCCTCGACGGTTCCGAAGACGACGGTTCCCTTGAGTGCGCCTGCGCCGGCGGTCATGAGGGGCTCGAGGATTTTGAGTGCGACCTCCATTGCCTTGGATGCTGCAACAACCTGAGGCAGGTAGATCTCTGCTGCGTCGAATCTCTTTCCGATGACTTCCATTCCCTTTCCGAGTCCATCTCCGATGATCTCTCCTACAGGAATCTTTGCGTCGATTGCTGCCTTGGTTGCAGAGTCGGCGAGTTTGAAGTCCCAAGTCTCGATGGCCTTCTGAAGGTCGGCCATAATCTGTTCGTTTGCCATAGTCTTTTCCTCCATGCACGTTTTAGTCCGCGGCACAGCCTCGGGCCTTTTCGTGTTAGATTGATATTTCCCTGGTCTCTATTTAAATTTATTCCCGAATTCACGGGTTTGAAAAAATCATATATTTATACTTTTTGAAACGTGAAAATAATTCTATATAAAGTTATTCATTGTGGGTGATTAATTGGATTTATTGACGATGTCAATATTAACAAAATCAATATTTTTGATGATTTAATCAATAAATTACGCATAATTAGTACGGTATTTTACATCCATCCAAGCAATTTATGGATTAGACTTAAATATGATGATTGAAAAAACCAATCTCACCAATATAGAAAAATTGAAAAAAGCGGTGTTTAGATTAATAGCCGTTTACGGATTTTTATTATATAACATAAAAAGGATTTGAAAACGTGATCCGATGCCGGATGCGGAATCTCTCCTTGAAGACATGAAACGGGCCCTCGAGGCTCTTGATCTCGACGGGGTTTTGGGAACGCTCGAGGCCGCGCTGTCGGCAGGCATCGGACCCGAGAAGATCATATCGGACGGGCTCTCCAAAGGGATGGATACCATCGGCCGCCGCTTCGACGACGGCGAGCTCTTCCTCCCGCAGGTGCTCCTCGCTTCCAAGATCATGGACGAGGCCATGGAGATCCTCAGCAAGGAGATGAACACGGGGACTTCCGATCATTACCGCGCCATCATCGTGATGGGCACGGTCTCCGGGGACATCCACGACATAGGGAAGAACGTGTGCGTGGCGATGCTGAGAGGCGCCCGTTACAAGGTGATCGACATCGGCAACGACGTCTCCCCGGAGGATTTCGTCAAAGCGATCTCCGACAGTTCTGCCGATGCGGTGGGCGCTTCGTCCCTCATGACGACCACCCTCGTCGCGCAGAAGAAGCTGGTGGAGACCATGGAGGAGTTCGACTGCCGGGCGCTGAAGCTCTTCGGAGGGGCACCCTGCTCCGAGGAATGGGTTAAGTCCATAGGCGGGGACGGTTACTCCTCGAACGGGCACGATATGGTCCTGCTCGTGGACAGACTGCTCAAAAAGTGAATGCCCAATCAGTCCACCAGACTTGCATCGGTGAACACCACGGTTTCGGCCAAAGGACCGTTAATTAAAAACGGAGAAGGGTCGGGGCGGGAGACCCGCCCCGTACCGGGGTTGCCCCCGGTTTGAATGGTTTTCAGGCGGATGCTGCCATTTCCTTCTTCTGCACCCATACCCAGATGGGGATGAAGAGCAGGAGGATGACGACTCCGAGGACCGCGGGCACGTAGGAGTTGCCGGATGCGACGTAGCTCCAGTATACGAGACATACCAGGAGGACTACCTGCATGCAGCACATGAACGCGCCGACATAGGTGTAGAATCCGGGGGCCTTGAAGGGCCTGGGGAGGTCCTTGAACTTGGGGTCCCTTCTGGACTTCACGAATGCCGCGAGTGCCACGAAGTTGGCGATGGCGTATCCCATTGCGGATGCGGACAGGACGGTCATGACCGAGGTGTCGATTCCTGCCATGGGCAGTACGCAGAGGACGAGCATCAGCATGCTGTTGAACGCCGATACGAAGAGCATGGCGTTGACGGGCATGCCGTGTCCGTTGAGCTTTCCGAACCAGCCGGGAAGGTTGCCTTCCATGGCCATGGAGTGGAGTGCCCTGGAGGATCCGAGGTATCCGGTCTGGATGATGAGGATCATGGCGATGATCAGAACGACCAGCGCGATCATTCCTCCGACGTCTCCGAACGCATCGATGGCGATGGGGTGGAGGGAGTGGTATCCAGCAGCCTCGAGTCCGCCCTGACCGATCTCACCGTACATGAGGAAGGGCACAAGGAAGTACAGTGCCAGACAGATAAGTCCGCAGCTGAAGAGTGCCTTGGGGGTGTCCCTTCCGGGGTCCTTGTACTCGGGACCGTAGATAGCGGCGGTCTCCCATGCGCAGGAGGACCACTGTCCGAGTCCGAAGCATCCGAGGACCAGCACGATGGACATCATGTCGGAGTATCCGACGACGGGGAAGTGCCAGGCGTTGGAGATGTTGGAGAACTGGAAGTTCCCGATGTCTCCGACGAGGATGATGATGATGGGGATGAGGGAGATGATGGCGAGGACCATTGCGAGCTTTCCTCCGCCCTCGAGTCCGCGGGACGACATGATGAACATGCCGATGACGACCACGAGGATGACGGCCATGCTGAGGCCGAGGTTCTGCATGTCGCTGAGCTCCCATCCGCCCATGACGGTGATGTATTCGACGATGAGACCCGAGAAGATGTACACGACGGGGGTCCATGCGAACCAATAACACCAGGATGCGAATGCACCTATGAATTTACTTTTATCAATCTGTCCTGGAGCCACGCTGTCAGACTGGAAAACAGCCTGTGCGCAGCCCGGCAGGCCGGTGGCCTGCGGGAAGGTCGTGACCATCTCTGCGTAAGCGATATTCTGAACGAATCCCTGAAGAACTCCCACGGTCCAGGTGAAGATACAGAGGGCCCAGATCATTGAGCCGACATCGTAAAGACCGGGAAGGATAAGCAGGGGAACGCCCAGTGCCACGAACATTCCGTCTTTCCAGCTTACAGTACGCTGAAGCTGGCTAGTCTCATTTCCTTCGCTCATTGGTATTCACCAACAAAAGTTGTAGGGGGGCTGCAACCCCCCTGTGAAAGTGTTTGAATCAGTTCTTGAGCTGGCGCCTGAACAGTTCGCAGCTGTTGATCTTGATGTCAAGCAGCTTCTCGATGTTCATCTTGGCAGCGATACCCCTGGGTGCTCCGGGGATACCAGTGCAGCTTCCGATTCCGAGCTCCTCACGGAGGTCCCTCATGATGCACTCATCGGCGATCTCGACGGTGTCGAGTCCGAGCTTCTTTGCAACGTACTCCTTTGCCTTGCCGAGCTTCATGTTCTTTGCGTACATCATACGGGCAACGAGGTCACCAGAGGTCCTGATTCCCTGCATACCGGAGGTCATGAGGTGGGGGATGTCCATTCCGACGGGATCTCCCACTCCAACCTATACTCCATCGACTTTGGCGATCTCGACCATAGCCTTGTTACACCTGGAGACTGCGTCTACAGGAGGGGTCTCCTTCATGGGGATTCCGCCGACTCCCATACCCATGTCGACGTGGACGGGGATGGGGGACTGCTCGACGGCTGCCTTGATGAAGGTGACGGACCTGGCGAGGTTCCATGCGAGGGATTTGCTGGTGTTGGTGTTGCAGACGGCTCCGAAGACGTTGGCTCCTGCCTCAGCGACGACCTTTGCCTGCTGGTGGGGGTAGAGACCTGCGCAGATGGTTCCCTCGAAGTCGATCATTCCGTGGATACCCATGACGGACTCTCCGGCTGCACCGACGTTGATGTATGCGTCAGGGCATGCCTTCCTGAGGAGCTTGACTCCCCTGAGGGTTCCGACGAAGTCTGCATCTCCTGCAGATCCAGTGGTGTCGAAGTTGAATCCATCGGATCCAGCTGCCTGAAGGTGGGTTGCGACGTACTCGATATCCCTGGCGACGTGCTCAGCGGCTGCCTCGGAGGCGGCCATGGACTCGTCGATCTTGAACTCCCTCATGAGGTCTGCGGGGTTGGGGTAAGGTCCGTCGGGAGCGTAGTAGAGACCCATGTTGGGCATTGCTCCGTAGAAGTAGGGTGCAACGATGACATCCTGGATCTCCTCCATGGTCTGTTTCTCCATGGAGATGATGGGCTTGACAGGCTTGACAGAGTAGTCAGAGTGTGCAAGCTCGAAGGTGTCTGCTCCGAGTGCCCTCTCGTGGAGGAGAGCGGCCTCGAGCCTACCCATGTCGACTCCGTTTCCGGAGTTTCCGTTGTCACCGGTGAAGTCGAGCTGACCGATATCGTAGGTCATGACGACCTCCTCTCCGGGTGCAACTCCGACGACACGGTCCTGGCAGACGATGATGTCGACAAGGTGCTCCATCTGGTCGTCGGTGAGGGCGGGGATGGTTCCGATGTCTGCTGCGTCTGCGGTTCCGGCCTGGATGTCTGCAAAGATCTCCTCTTTGCTCATCTCGATCCTGCGTCCGTCTCCGGACCTGGTGTAGATTTTAGCCATTTATATTCCTCTCAATAAGACTCTTACGAGTAATCAAGCGTCCTGTGCGATCTTCTTTGCCTTGTCGGTGGTCTCGTTTGCGGTCTCTCCGTAAACGTCTGCACCGATCTTGTCACAGTAGACCTGGGTGATGGGGGCTCCGCCGACCATCATGGTGACTTTGTCCCTGAGGCCCTGCTCCTTGGTGATGTCGATGATGGTCTTCATGACGGTCATGGTGGTGGTCATGAGAGCGGACATTCCACAGAAGTTGCAGCCGCCCTTGATCTCATCGATGAATTTCTGGGTAGGTACGTCACGTCCGAGATCGTGGACCTCGAATCCGGCGCACTGGAGCATGGTGGAACAGATGGACTTTCCGATGTCGTGGACATCTCCCTCAACGGTTCCCATGACTGCGGTTCCGAGCTTCTCGGTGGATCCGCCTGCTGCTGCGAGCTTGGGGCCGAGGATCTCCATTGCCTTGTTCATTCCTGCTGCTGCGGAAAGAACGTGGGGCAGGAAGAGCCTTCCCTTCTGGAACAGAACTCCGACCTCGGTCATTCCTGCGGACATTGCGTCGATGATGGCGGTAGGGGCCATTCCGGCGGCGTCTGCTTTGTTGACTGCATCGATGATGCCAGGGAGCTTGACAGCTACCATTGCATCGTAGAGAGCTTTGCTTTCTGCTTCAAATGCCATTTTGTTTTCCTCCAATCGGATTTTGCAATCCAATTAGTCCTTAAATTCTGCTAATGCTATATAATGATTGTTGGGTTGTATCCAACTGTATATAAAAGCAACGTTATCATACTCCGCTGCCGTTTTTATGAAAATGCGATGTGTTGCACCCCATCTCCTCATTTTTATCTATAATCCTAATAACAAACCAGGTTCGCAGCTAACTTTATATAGCATTTGCAGTCCGGAAAACGGCTTCCGCCGCCTAGGGAAGACAAATAAGGCGAAAGCCGCGTTGGATGTATAATCATCCAATAAGACATACTCAATCCAACCCTGCAGCGCCACTCTTTTTTATCGGTGATGCGGTTGCGGATGCGTGTCACTCATCACCGTAAACTGTCCGGAATGCCGCGAGCAGATCCAACTGAACGACGAGAAGGAGTTCGGGTTCTGCATGAACTGCGGATGCAGGATCGAGACCGCTTCGGTCAGACCCCCCGCGAAGAAGGAGGAGGCCCCCAAGGAGCCCGTCATCCCCGAGGAGCTCAGGGAGACCTACGAGAAGGCCAAGGCCGGCGACGTGAACGCCCAGTACGAGCTCGGCAACTGCTACATGACCGGCAAGATCGTCCACCAGGACTTCGAGCAGGCCCTCATATGGCTGCACAAGGCCGCCGACCAGGGAGAGCCCTTCGCCATGTACAACATCGGCATCCTCTACTCCTGCGGGCACGGCGTCAAGCAGAACTGCTCCGTGGCCCAGCTCTGGTTCGCCAAGGCCAACGAGAACGGCCTCATCGACAGGATCAACGAGGCCAAGGCAAGGCAGAAATCCCAGTAAGGCCGAAACCCCTTCCAAACCATTTCGATTTTTTCAAAAATACCCAGGTGCGGCAGCCGGGATTCGAACCCGAGTTCTAACCTTGGCAAGGTTAAGTGCTAACCAACTACACTACTGCCACAGTGGGTACTGCGAGGATTGACTCAATCCATATAAAACTTATGATGGGTCCTGGACCCGCCGCACGGCGGGTCTCAGTGGCCGAACATGAGTTTGGTCTGGAGTACGGGCTCGCAGGTGAGATTCAGACCGAGCTTCCTGAGGATGGAGATGTCCTGGGGATACTGGGTGACCGAGCAGTGGATGTCGCATCCCTTCAGGGCCCCGATCTGGTCGAGGGCCTTCTTGGCGAGCAGGTCCTTGGAGGCGGAGATCGATAGAGCCAGCATCATCTCGTCGGCACGGAGCATGGTGTTCTCGAAGCCGAGGATCTGGGTCCTCATGTCCTGGATGGGCTTGATGATCTCGGGGAGGACGATGTCCTTCTCCTTGTGGATCTTGGCGATGTACTTCAGCGCGTTGAGGATGGCGGCGGACACCGCGGTGAGGTCGGTGCTGCGCTTGCCGAGGACGATGGTGCCGTCCTCGAGCTCGATGCCCGCGATGGCCTTGGAGTACTCGGCGGCCGCGTCCCTGACGGTCTTGTACAGGGGGAAGTCGTCGGGGGAGACGTTGGCCTGCTTCATGACGGTGTCCATCCTGCTGACGGCCTTGTCGCCCACCTTGCCGGAGAGCTTCTCCACGTGGGTGCGGTAATACCTCCTCACGATCTCCCTCTTGGACGCCTCGTTGACGACGTCCTCGTCGCAGATGCAGAATCCGACGTGGTTGACGCCCATGTCGGTGGGGGACTGGTAGGGGCTCTCGCCGAGCATCTTCTCGAAGAGCGCCTTGAGGACGGGGAAGGTCTCCACGTCGCGGTTGTAGTTGACGGCGGTTATCCCGTGAGCGGCGAGATGGAAGGGGTCGATGAGATTGATGTCCTCGAGGTCGACGGTGGCCGCCTCGTAGGCGAGGTTGACGGGGTGGTACAGGGGGAGGTTCCAGACCGGGAAGGTCTCGAACTTGGCGTATCCGGAACGGATGCCCTTCATGTTGTCCTGATACACCTGGGACAGGGACACCGCGAGCTTTCCGCTGCCGGGTCCGGGGGCGGTGACGAGGACGACGGGGGCGGTGGTCTCGACGTATTCGTTCTTGCCGTACCCGTTCTCGCTGACGATGAGGTCGATGTTCTCGGGGTATCCGTGGATGGGGTAGTGGAGGTAGCTCTTGATGCCCCTCTCGGCGAGGACCTTCCTGAAGATGTCGGCCTCGGGCTGTCCCGCGTACATGGTGAGGACCACGGTGCCGGTCTTGATGCCCCAGCTCTGGTACTGCTCGATCATGCGGAGACATTCGATGTCGTAGGTGATGCCGAGGTCTCCCCTCTCCTTGCTCTTCTGGATGTCCTGGCAGTTGACGCAGACGATGGCCTCCAGCTTATCCTTCATGGTGGAGAGCATGCGGATCTTGTTGTCGGGGAGGAATCCGGGGAGGATCCTCGATGCGTGCATGTCGTCGAAGATCTTGCCTCCGACCTCGAGGTACAGCTTTCCGCCGAACTTGTCCATACGGTCGAGAATCGCTTTCGTCTGCAGTTCGGTGTACTTCTTGCTGTCGAATCCCACGGATTTCATATTAACTTCAGTCAAAATCCGTTCTTGCTTTTTGAATATTTGGATGGGGATTTTTCATTCCAAGTCATGTTATGTCCGAGAGCGAACAGCAGATATACCCCGTTGTCGGATACTCTAGCATGGAGAAGACCAATCCCATGAGGATACTCGACCGCGCCGGGGTGGACTACACGGTCCACGACTACAGCGCCTCCGGCAAGATCGCCGCCATGGACGTGGCGGAGGAGATGGGCGAGGACCCGGAGGAGGTCTTCAAGACCCTGGTCACCCAGGGGAAGTCCGATAAGTATTATGTGTTCGTGCTCCCCGCCACCCGCCAGCTCGACCTGAAGAAGGCCGCCGCCAGCGTGGGGGAGAAGTCTGTGTCCATGATTCCGCAGAAGGAGCTGCAGCCGCTCACCGGCTACATACACGGCGGATGCTCCCCTCTGGGTATGCGCAGATCGCTGAAGACGGTGATCCACGAATCCGCCAAAGAATGCAAGAGATTCTATGTCAGCGGAGGGAAGGTCGGCCTCCAGCTGGAATTCGATTTTAAAGAACTGGAAAAAGTTTTGGACTATATCCTGGCGGACATAGCGAGGTGAGTCCCCCGGAGGGGATCACCTCTCGATGACCTTGACGACGACCTTCTTGCCCTTGAACTTGACCTTGGGCACGTCCATCAGCATGCGGTTGCCGAAGTCCCTGTGGACCTCGACGGTGGACTCCTCCTCGCCGAGGTTGATCTTACCGATGGCGGCGTCCATGATGTGGCCGATCTTGTTGATGTGGTCGGCGAGCTTGACCTTGCCGAGGCCGTCCTTCTTGCCGAGGTTGATGCTGAAGGTGACCATTCCGAAGGGGTCGGAGAGCTGGTCGTAATCCACGACCTTCCTGATGGTGTCGCGGGTGCCCTCCTCGGCCTCTGGCACATCCCTCCTCTCGATCTTGATACCCGTCCTGAGCTCGAACTCGCGGATGAGGAACTCCTCCTCGGAGGTGACGAAGGATACCGCGGTACCCCTGTTGCCGGCCCTGCCGGTCCTTCCGATCCTGTGGATGTAGGTGTCGATCTGCTCGGGCATGTCGTAGTTGATGACGTAGTTGATGTCGTCGATGTCGATACCCCTGGCGGCGACGTCGGTGGCGATGAGGAGGTCGGTCTTGCCGGTCCTGAAGTCGTTCATGACCTTCTCCCTCTTCCCCTGCGCCATGTCTCCGTGGATGGCCTCCACCTTGTAGTTGTACTGCTTGAGCCTCTGCTCGAGGGTGTCGACCATCTTGATGGTCTGGCAGAAGATGAGCGCCTTGGGCTTGTCGATGTCGAGGATGCGGGTGAGTGCCCAGGACTTGTTCCTCCTGCCGACGCTGATGTAGTAGGCGTCGATGAGGTCGAGGGGGATGTCGTCCTTGGAGACGTTGATCTCCTTGGGCTTCTTCATGTAGTCGGAGGCGAGCCTCTTGATGTCCTCGGGCATGGTGGCGGAGAACATCAGCATCTGGCGCTTCTCGGGGCAGGCCTTGAAGATGAACTCGATGTCGTCGATGAATCCCATGTCGAGCATACGGTCGGACTCGTCCATGACGATGATCTGGATGGTGGTGAGGTCGAGGTATCCGCGCTCGATCATGTCCCTGACACGTCCGGGGGTTCCGGCGACGATGTCGCATCCCGCCTCCAGCTCCTCGACCTGTTTCTCGATGCGCGCTCCTCCGTAGATGGCGACGCAGACGTGGCCGGTGTACCTGGCCATCTTGTTGAGCTCCTCGGAGACCTGGACGGCCAGCTCCCTGGTGGGGGCGAGGATGATGGCGGCGGGCTTCTGCTGCTCGGAGGGGGTGTTGGAGATGATGATGGATCCGAACGCACCGGTCTTTCCGGTACCGGTCTGTGCCTGTGCGATGAGGTCGTATCCGTTGAGTCCGAAGGGGATGGCTTCGCACTGGATGGGGGAGGGCTCTTCCCATCCCATCTCGTCCAATGCCTTTGCGAGGTCCTCGGATAATCCGAGTTTGGTGAATTTGGAGATCATTTCAATCACTTGATCTGAACAACAGCCTGCGACTTCCGCAGACATCGTATCGTTCTTGCATGCGCGTATTATAAAAGCGGTTAAAAAGGTATGGTGCGGGCAAAGAACTATTTTCGGGCAAATTTTTAATTCTCCACGAATGGGTACGATACCGATAGCATGAGTATCGTCGCCATCATATCCAGCCCCGAGAAGAACGGGAACACCGAAGCAGTTGTGAACAAGATCGCCGAGACCGCCAAGGCCAAGGGGCAGGACGTCCAGACGTTCTACCTCAACCCCATGGCCAACAGGAAGGGATGCCAGGCCTGTTTCGGATGCAAGGCCAAGGGCCGCTGCGTCCAGAAGGACGACCTCACCCCCGTACTCGACGCCATCCGCGAGGCGGACGGAATGATCCTCTCCACCCCCGTGTACTTCGGCGAGGCCTGCGGACAGTACAGGCTCCTCGAGGACAGGTTCTTCGGATTCCTCGATGGATCCTTCGGCCTCAACATGCCCGCCGGCAAGAAGGTCGCCGTGGTCGTCGCCGCCGGTACCGGAGGAGCCGACGCGCTCGCCACCAAGATCGAGGGGGTCATGACCAACTTCTTCAAGTGCGAATGCATCGGAAAGATCACCTTCAACACCGCCAACAACAAGTCGTTCGCGGCCGGCAATGCCGACCTCATGGCTCAGGCCGAAGCGATCGGAAAGAAGTTCTGAAACCCATTCCAACAGGGGGTGAGAACCCCCTACAATTTTTATGCTGGCACATCAAGGTGCCGTTCCGAAAAGATAGGCCCCGGGGCGACCCCGGGGAAGTGAGTTTCACTGCTCGATGACGAGGAGCGCGTCGCCGCACTGGACGGTGGAGACCTCCCTGCCGTCGAGGGACAGGATCTTCCTGACCTCGAAGAACTCGGGTCCGAGCTCCACGCTCTCGCCGTCGGCCTGCAGGACGACCTTTCCGCCCGCGATCTGGGAGGCGATGTCCTCGGGGGAGGCTGCCTTGAGGGCCGCCACGATGGACTTGGCCCTGTCCTTGAAGACGGGTCCGAGCTTTCCGTAGACGGGCTTGACCTCGGCGACCTTCTCGACCAGGTCGGCCTTCTCGGCGATCTCGAACTCCCTGGCGTTGACTCCCTGCTGGATGTCCTCGGCGGACATCCTGTACATGGCGCTGTCGCCTCCGATGATCTCCAGCCTGGAGATCTCGGCGGCGAGGTTGATCTTCCTCTCGGCCTTCCAGGCGCGGACCTGGGCTATGAACTCGGCGGCGGTGTCGCCGGCCTTCACGGCCTCGGCGTCGATCTCCTCGGCCACGGGCCAGGAGGTCAGGTGGACGGACTTGCAGCCGTCGAACTTTGCGAAGTGGGACTGGTAGACCTCCTCGGTGATGTGGGGCATGAAGGGCGCCAGCAGCTTGACGGCGTCGAGGAACACCTTGTAGAGGGTGTAGACGACGGCGTCGTCGGTCCTCTTCTTGACCATCTCGACGTAGTCGTCGGCGAAGACGTGCCAGATGAACTCCTCCACGTACTTCATGGCCTTGTCGAACTGGTAGACGTCGAGGCAGTCGCCGGTGTTCTTGATGGTCTCGGCGAGCTTGCCGATGATCCATTTGTCGGCGGTCCTCAGGTCGGCGGGCCTGGCGGGTGCCGCGGTCAGCTTCTCGAAGTACCTGGAGACGAACTGTCCGAGGTTGTAGACCTTGATGGCGATCTTCTTTCCGCGGACGACGTCCTTCTCGCGGAAGGCGTGGTCGATTCCGAGGGAGCAGTTGGCGGCGAAGTACCTCAGCGCGTCGGCGCCGTACTTCTCGAGGATGGGGATGGGGTCGATGACGTTTCCGATGGAGGAGTGCATGGGGGTTCCGTCGGGGGCCATGATGAATCCGTGGATCATGATGTCCTTCCAGGGGATGCATTCCTCGATCTGCTCCGCCCTGAGGATGGAGTAGAACGCCCAGGTCCTGATGATGTCGTGGGACTGGGGCCTCATGGACATGGGGAAGAGCTTCTTGTGGAGCTCGGGGTCCCTCTCCCAGAAGGTGTTGTAGAGCGATGAACCCGAAGAGTCCATCCAGGTGTCGAACACGTCGGTGCATCCGACGAACTCGGTGCAGCCGCACTCGGGGCACTTGTCGACGGGGGCCTTGTCCTCGGTGGGGTCCACGTAGTTCCTGGCCTGCTGCTCGGTGGCGCAGACCGCGTGGCCGCACTTCTTGCACTCCCAGATGGGGACGGGGGTGGCGAAGATCCTCTGCCTGGAGAGGACCCAGTCCCATCCCAGGGAGTTGGTCCAGTCCTCGAGACGGACCTTCATGAACTCGGGGTACCAGTTGATCTCGGAGGCCCTCTTGAGGATGGCGTCCTTGAAGGAGGTGGTCTTCAGGAACCACTGGGGGACCTGCAGGAACTCGATGGGGGAGTGGCACCTCCAGCAGATGGAGACCTGCTGGGGGTTGTCCTCCTGGTGGTCGAGGACTCCCATGGCCTTAAGGTCCTCGATGATGGCCGCGCGCGCATCCGCGACCTTCATTCCCGCGTACTTGCCGGCGAGCTCGGTCATGCAGCCGGCCTCGTCGATTCCCTTCTCCAGCTCGAGGTGGTACTTCATGATCCACTCGAGATCGGCCTTGTCGCCGATGGTACAGATCATGACGTTGCCGGTACCGTAGCCGAGCTCGACCTTGGGGTCGGAGATGACCTTGACGTGCCTTCCGTAGATGGGGGTGATGAGCTCCTTGCCGACCAGGTGGGCCTTCTCCTTGTCGTCGGGGTGGACGGCGACGACCTTGCAGGTGCAGAGCAGCTCGGGCCTGGTGGTGGCGATCATCATGTAATCGTCGGTGCCGGCGATCTGGAACTTGAGGTAGTTGAGCTTGTTGACGTTGTCCTTGTACTCGACCTCGGCATCGGCGAGGGCGGTCATACAGCCGGGGCACCAGTTGATGGGGTAGCTCGCCTTGTAGACGAGTCCGCGGTTGAACAGCTTCACGAAGGACAGCTGGGTGATGCTCCTGTAGTAGGGGGCGTCGGTCTGGTAGTAGATGGAGGGGTCCATCGACTCTCCCAGGATCTCGAAGTCGTGGGTCATCTTGGAGATGAAGCCGTTGGCGTACTCCTCGCAGAGCTCCCTGTACTTCTTCCTGGGGGTGTTGAGCTTGTTGATGCCGTGCTTCTTCTCGACCTTGACCTCGATGGGGGTTCCGTTGACGTCGAAACACAGGGGGAAGAACACGTTGCATCCCTTCATCCTGTGGTACCTGGCGGCGAAGTCGATGAGGGAGTATCCGGTGGCGTGTCCGAGGTGGAGGGGACCGGAGGTGTACCTAGGGGGGTTGTCGATGCTGAAGACAGGCTTGTCGGACTTGGGGTCGAAGCGGTAGACCGCCTCCTTCTTCCACATGTCCTCCCAGCGTTTCTCTATTTCTGCGCAGTCGTATGCCATGTTAAACGACGCTCGTATAATGGTTTACATAAAATAGGTTGCGCATGCGCACACGCACCCCCGCGCGGGGATGAACAAGGACGTCCGGACACAGAAAAACGATAGTGCCAGACAGGTTAATCGGAGGGGGTTGGCCCCTCCTTGGATTTCACTTTCTTCTTCTCGTCGAGCTTATCCTGTCCTTGTCGGACTTGATTGCCTCCTCGAACTTCTTCAGAAGGTCCTTGTTGGCCTGGATGAGGTCCCAGCCGATCTGCTTCGCGTTGAGCACCCTTCCGTTGTAGAACAGCTTGCCGATGAGGCTGTACTTCTTCCTGTCGCCGGTCTCGTTGTACCTGGCGACATGGATGTTGAGGGACTCGGGCTTGACGATCTTGGTGATCTTCATCATCTCGTTCTGGATGTCGGAGTACATGGCATCGGCGTAGACGCGGTCCTCCTCGGAGAGTCCGCTGATCTGCACGAACAGTCCCTCCCTCTCGACGCAGTTGGCGATGAGCTCCACGATGTCG
>CADAGG010000010.1:14129-15490 GCA_902787415.1 methanogenic archaeon | reverse complement strand
TTCAACGCCCAGATCACCCTCACCAACGGCGCCAGCACCTACAAGGGAATCACCAACTACGAAGGAGTCTGCACCATCAGCAAGGTCCTCGTCGGAGACTACCAGATCCGTGTGATCTGCGACGGATACGAGATGTACACGGGCAACGTCAGCATCTCGAAGACCACCGGACAGATCCCCATAACCCTGGTCCAGAAGGAGATGCCCACCTATCTGGGCATGACCCTCTACCACATCCTGATGCTCTTCGGAATCGTTATCGGACTGGTCCTCGTCAGCGTGGCATACGTCCTCTGCACCAGGACCTGGAAGGGTGTCGACAGCAGCGACTGAAATCACTGCATCTTGGCGAGATTCTCGGCTACCTTTTGTTTAACGTTCTCGTAAAGGCTGTTGCCGTTGGCATCGATGGCCACGATGAGGGGTCCGAGGGATTTGGTCTGGAACTGCCACAGGGCCTCGGGCATACCGAGGTCGGCCCAGTCGTGGCCGGTGACCCTGGCGAGTCCCTCCGCATAGGTGACGGCGACGCCTCCGGTCGCTGCCAAATAAACGCAGCCGACCTCCTTCATGGCCTCGACGACCTCCTTCGACATGCCTCCCTTGCCGATGATGGCCCTGATCCTGAACTCCCTGATGAAACGGGGTTCGAGAGCGTTCATCCTGGCACTTGTGGTCGGACCGGCGGCCACGACGCTCCAGGAACCGTCCTGGTTCTGCTTCATGATGGGCCCGCAGTGATAGAGCGCGGCCTCGTTCAGGCAGACCGGGACGTCCTTCCCCTCGTCGAGGTATTCGAGGGCGCGGATGTGGACCTCGTCGCGTCCGGTGACTACCGGGCCGGTGATATTGACGATCTCCCCCAGCTTGAGGGACCTGACGGTCTTCTCGTCGAGGGGGGAGTACAGGTTCTTCATATCCTGGCCCCCTGCGAGTACTCCACGTCGCTGTCGGTGATCCTGACGGATGCCCTCCTGGTCGCCCAGCAGCCGATGTTGACCGCCACGGGAAGGCTGGCGGTATGGCAGGCGGCCTTCCTGACCTTGACGCCCAGGACGGTGGTGTCGCCGCCGAGGCCCATGGGTCCGAGACCGCTCTGGTTGATCTTCACGAAGAGCTCCTCCTCCAGGGCCTGGATCTCGGGGTCCGGGTCCTCCTCGTCGAGGGGCTCGAGGAGAGCGCGCTTGGCCATGGCCACGCACTCGTCGGCGGTGCCGCCGATGCCCACGCCGACGATTCCGGGGGGACAGGGGCGTCCGCCCGCGTCGATGACGGATTCGATGACGAATCTCTTGACCCCTTCCATCCCGTCGGAGGGATTCAGCATCTTCAGGCGGGTCATGTTCTCCGAGCCCGCGCCC
>CADAGG010000010.1:0-14110 GCA_902787415.1 methanogenic archaeon | reverse complement strand
GCGCCCTTGAGCAGCAGGGAGATCTCGGTGAAGTCATCGTCGGTAGGGATGAAGTGGATGCAGGGCATGCCCTCGCCCAGGTTGTTTCCGTAGTTTGTGCGGATGATGGGGTCCACGGTGTTGGGCCTCATGGGGATGGCCTTGGTGGAGTTCTCCACCGCCTCGCGGATGTCCTTCACGATGGAACTGTCGAACCTGCCCCTGACGTAGAAGATGGGGATTCCGGTATCCTGGCACATGGGCTTGGAGAGGTGCTCCGCCTTGCGGACGTTCTCCATGATCGCCGCCAGCTGGGTGGCTGCGGCGGGATTGGACTCCCAGCCCGCGGCGGCTTCCAGGGCCCATCCGATGTCGGCGGGCAGCCTGGTGTTGGCCAGACGGAGCAGGTTCTCGATGATCTTTTCTCTGGGTTCGGGAAGTTTGACGACCATTTTCATACCTCACTGGGGCACATAGTAGAGGATCCCGTCGATCCTGACGACCTTGACGGTGTCGCCGATGACGGCGTCGCGGGGGACCAGGATGTCCTTGACGGAGTAGTTGGTGGGGTCCATGACCTGGATCTCGCCGGATGACTGCGATATGACGTCGGCGGTCTCCAGCTCGGTGGACTTGGCGTAGACCTTGAGCTCGGGCATGTTGGGGCGCCTGACGGTCATGTCCGCGAAGTTGTTGAGGGACTTGATCTTGCCGCCGGAGTTGGAGACGCGGGTGAGAAGGTAGTACTTCTTGCCGTAGCGGACCACGTCCCCGAGATGGAACTCGGGCAGGCGGACCAGGTAGGACACGCGGTACATGTCCTGGCCGTCGCGGGTCTGTCCCACCAGTTTGGAGGACTCGTCGGTCTCGGCGCAGTAGATGTCGCCGAGCTCCTTGGTGAGCTCCCTGCCCAGTGCGATCATGGAGAGGTAGACGTCGACCCCTCCGGGAACGATCTCCATCTTGGTGATGAAGGCGTTGGGGTTGGTGGTGGCGGCATCGTCGACGAAGCGCTCCACCTTCTCCAGGACCTCGTCCTGCATCTCCTGGGACAGCGTCTTCTCGGAGGTGCGGATCTGCAGGATGGCCTCGTAGTAGTTGCCGGTCCTGCGGGAGCAGATCTTGCAGACGGTGTTCTTCACGCGGACGATGGTGGACGCGGAAGCGTCGGCCTCGAAGTCCGCGATGGCGAGCTTGCAGTTGACCGTGACCGCGTAGTTGTAGTTGTCGCGGGGGACGATGGTGGAGGTGCTGCTGACCAGCTTGGCCTCCTTGATGATGTTGAGGGCGAACTTGGCCGAGAGGGAGATGGCCTTCTCGGGCGCCATGGATTGGTACTCCCCCCTCCAGAGGAACTGCCCGCAGCTGGTGCAGACGAACAGGTCGACGTGGTCCGGGAGGGAGACGAGCATGCGGTCCTTGAGGAAGCAGGTCATGCACAGCCCGTTGACGGTGTGCTCGGTGGAAACGCCGCATTCGACGCAGAATCCGTTCACATCCTCACCGCCTGTGCGTGCTTCACCTCACCGATGGTGAGGATGCGGGCCCCGCTGATGAGGCCCTCCCTGAGGGCCAGCTCGACGATGCGGTTGCCGACGATGTTGAGGATGGTGAACTGACCGATGTTGTCGAGGATGAACTCCTCCTCCGCCAGCACGCCCTTGTAGAAGGGCTCGGCGACGGTGAATGTCATTCCGTCGCCCTTGAAGGTCTGTCCGAGGATCTCCTCGTCGCAGATGGCGACGACGGTCTCGGTGGGGTGCTTGTGCACCTTGAAATAGAACTTATCGGTCATGATCACACCAGCTTGTAGACGCCTTCGCTGTCACGGTAGATCGTTCCTGCATTAACCAATTTCTCGATCAGGGTGTTCAGCTCGTCGGAGGAGATGTTCTCGCCCTCGGCCACTGCCTTGATCTCTTTGAAGGTCATGCCGTTGGGCTGGGTGGAGATGATTCCCGTGATCACCTTCATCTTGTTGCGCGAGGAGTTGGAATTGGTGGACACCAGACGGTCCATGTCGATTCCTCCGCCCTCCTTGGGCGCGAGCTTGCTGAGGTAGTAGTAGATGAGCTTGATGGCGCGCTCCGCGTCCACCTCCTCCACACGGGGGCTGAGCCTCATCTTGGCCGAGGCCTCGGAGAGACGGACGTACGCCTCCAGCTGCCTGGCGGTGATGGAGATGGCGTTGTGCTTCATACCGTCCATCCTGATCTTCATGAAGGCGTCCTCGATCATCTTGAGGGCGCCCTCCGTCATGACGGGGGTGAGGCGCTTGGAGTACGCGACGTACTTCCTGAGCTTCTCCTGGTCGTAATAGGGCTTGACGTTGGCGGTCTGCTCCTTGATCTTCTTGAGGTCTATGCCCTCGATCTCCTCGTTGTCCCCGTGCTGGAGCGCCTGTCCGCGGCGGTGCACGTTGAGGATGAACTGGGTGATCTCGCGGTCGTGCCTCTCGTTGGGGGTGTCGGTGAGCGCGAAGATGAGGTCGAAACGGGAGATGAGCGCGGGAGGGAGCTCGATCTGCGAGGACAGGGTGTCCGCGTCCTGGTCGAACCTTCCCTGCTTGGGGTTGGCGGCCGCCAGCATGGAGCACCTGCACTGGAGGGTGGCGGTGATTCCCGCCTTGGCGACGGAGATCTTCTGCGACTCCATGGCCTCGTGGAGCGAGGACCT
The DNA here is from genome assembly GCA_902787415.1 of methanogenic archaeon. GTDB lineage: Archaea > Thermoplasmatota > Thermoplasmata > Methanomassiliicoccales > Methanomethylophilaceae > Methanomethylophilus. Next base: position 11,455 of record CADAGG010000010.1, on the reverse strand, counting down.
GTCCTGCTCTGACATCTTGTCAAGCTCGTCGATACATGCGAGACCCTTGTCCGCCAGGACCAGGGCTCCGGCCTCGAGGGTGTATCCGTCCCCTCCGAAATCGTCCTTGACGGCCGCGGCGGTCAGACCGGCGGCGGACGCCGACTTACCGGATGCGAAGATTCCCCTGGGGGCGAGGTTGCTCATGTAACGCAGGATCTGGGACTTGGCGACTCCGGGGTCTCCGACCAGCAGGATGTGGGTATCTCCCCTGGTGGTGGAGCCGTCGTCGTACACCTTGTGGCATCCTCCGAAGAGCTGCAGGGCGATGGCCTGCTTGACCTCGGTCATACCGTAGATGGTGGGGGCGATGGAGGCCACGATGTGCTCGAAGAGCAGGGGGTCCCTCGACATCTCCTTGATGGCGAACTCGTCCTTGTCGGTGATGTTGATCTCGTCGTACTCGTGCTGCTGGAATTCCACCGACAGCACGTCGAGGTAGATCTCGAAGATGGTTGACTTGTCGCGGTCCTGCTTCTCCACAGGCCTGACGATTCCGTTGAGGGTGATCCTGTTACCGGCGGTCAGGAGACCGGCGATGTCGTCCTCGACATAACCGGAGATCTTCTCGGGCTGGGCTCCTCCGCGGAGTCCCTCGGGGTTCTCCTGGATCTCGATCTTCTGGGTGTCGATGAAGCGGCACCTCTTGCTGTCGAGGATGAAGCGGTTGGCCTGCTTGTTGCAGGTACCGTTGGTGTTGGGGCACATCAGGGGCTCGCGGATGAACATACCGGACTGCTTCTCCCATACCTCGGCACCGCAGCGGGAGCATTCGAACCTGGCGAAGGTCATGCGGGGTTTGACGGAGGAGACCTTCTTGGCGAGCCCTTCGATGGCTACGAGCTTGCCCAGGTGGTTCTCCCTGAGCTTGCGGATGTCGACCTTCATATCGTGGGGGAGATTGATGATCCTGAGGTGCACGAGGTTCTTGGAATCCCAGCTGGGGGGCATGGCGGCCTGGATGACCTTCTCTCCCAGGGGCAGGCAGATGTCGGGCTCGTCGAGGATGTAGGCGGCGAGGTCGGTGTTGACGAGGTCGATGTCGTTGTACTTCACGCTGACGCTCCTCTTGACCGGGAACGTATCGGCTATCTCCTGTATGGCCTGGCGGTACTCATCTTTGGCGAGGACCTCTTCCCAGACCTCGGTCACATCATTCTCCTGAAACTGCGTCATCCGTATCAAACCCCTTTGGAGCGGCACTCCTCGTCCGCCCACCAGATCCATCCGCCATCCTCGAATGATATCCTTCCCTTCACCAGACCCTCCTTCTTGTACTTGTTGAGGGTCTTGGCGAGGTCGTCGGGACACCTGTACTTGAAGGCCTCTTCGAGCCTTGCGGCAGCCTCCGCCGTGGTCAGGCGGTCGTCGCCGAAGGCTTCCCATATCATCTTCAAAAGGTCGTCCGACATAGCGAACTCAAGACATACCGCGGTCCGTCATAAAGGTAACGTCTCATCCTTTCAGGATGAGTCGTCGGTTTTGCGCGGAGCCGTGATGGCCTCGATGTATTCGTCCTGAATGCGCTCGATATCCGCCCCGTCCTTCGCGGAGCGGTACATCTCGAGGACCTCGGCGTTGATCCTCTCGAACTCAGGGGCCCAGTTGAAACGCGGCCTGAACAGGTCGGCCTGCTCGTCCTGACCGAGGATGAGGAGCGAGGCGAAGACCGCCTCGGCGCTGTTGAGCCTCCAGGGCTTGCCCCAGTTGACGGGGTTGGCGGCCACGAAGTAAGGGAGCTTGCGGGCCTTCTCGCCGCGGATATGGGGGATCTCGTCGATGTGGGTCCACGTGAGGTCCAGGACGACGATGCCCCGATGCGCGTACTTCAGGTCGGCGGGACTGAGGGTCTCCTTGCCGAAGGGGGAGAGGACGATGCATCCCGGGGGGATCCTGTTGAGCGGGACCTCTTTGGCGAGACCGAACTTCTCCATGCGCTTGGCGGTGCACTTCTTGGGGTCGCACTGGTCCTTGTCGTAAACCAGGATGGGGATCATGCGGATACCAGGGACCTGAGTTTCTCGGGGTCTGCCATGTTCTCCTTGACCCAGGCGCAGACCTTGTCGGCGAGCTCGTTGAGGCACTGTGCCAGCTCGAAGTCGTCGGTGGCGGTGAACTCGCTGCGCGTGCCCATGTCGGCGAGGATCTGCTTCCCGGCCCAGGGGGACTGTCCGTGCAGCTCGTCGAAGACCTCCTTCTCGGTCCAGACGATGATGTCGTACTCCGCGTCCTCGGGGAGGCGCTTGGTGTCCTGGAAGTCCTTGGAGACCATGCTCCTGAGGTCGATGCCGCGCTGATACATCACCGCCAGAAGATCGCAGTCGATGATGTCGTGCTCGGGCCCTGCGCTGTACGCCTCGTACTTGGTGGGATAGAGTTCGTTCACGAAGTACTCTGCCAGCTGGGATGAGAGGTTGTTCTTGCTGTCCACGAAGAGGACGCGCATCTTCCTCGCATTCTTCTGTTTGTTCATCAGGGCCATGCGGCAACCATGGGATTGTACGTCATAAATTTTGGGGATAGGGATATATCGCATCGAGCCCATTTGGAGATGCTGCGATGATGATCGTTTTATCGAGCTGATCATTGATGATTGACGGGCGAGCTGAGCAGTATCTCCTTCTTCGTGCGAAAGACCTAAAATTCCGAAAGGAACTCACTACGCCATGGAACCTGTTTTGCAAGTCGCGCTCGACATGATGCAGCTCAAACGCAGCATCGGTATCGCGGCCGAAGCGGTCGAAGGCGGCGCCGACTGGGTGGAGGTCGGTACGCCCCTCATCAAGAGCGAAGGCGCGGAAGCGGTGCGCACCGTCAAGAAGGCCTTCCCCGGACACAAGATCATCGCGGACACCAAGACCATGGACACCGGTGCCTTCGAGGTGGAGATCATGGCCAAGGCCGGAGCGGACATCGTCACCGTGCTCGGTCTCGCCGACGATGCCACCATCTCCGAGGCGGTGCTCTGCGGAAGGAAGTACGGCGCCGAGATCATGGTGGACATGATCAATGTGCCAGACAAGGTAGCCCGCGCCAAACAGATAGAGAAACTCGGAGTCGCATACATCTGCCTCCACATGGGGATCGACTCCCAGATGAGGGGGGAGGACGCGCCCGTCGAGATTCTCAGGAAGATCGTGGCCGAGGTCTCCGTGCCCGTGGCGGTCGCCGGAGGTATCACCTCCGAGACGGTGAAGGACTATGTCGAGGCGGGAGCCTACGACATCATCGTCGGAGGAGGCATCACCAAGACCGACGACATCCGCAAGGCGGCGGCCGACATCAAGAAGGCCATGAAGGGCCTGAAGGTCGATCAGACCATCGCCAAGAAGTACACCGAGGACGACCTCTTCGAGGCGTTCTCCAAGGTATCCACCTGCAACATATCCGATGCGTTCCACAAGCAGGGGGTCATATTCGGACTCCACCCATACATCAAGCACGGGACCAGGATGGTGGGCCGCGCCCTCACAGTCCAGACCTGCAACGGCGATTGGGCGAAACCCGTGGAGGCCATCGACCTGGCCAAACCCGGGGACATCATCGTCATCGACGTCGGCGGCGCACCCATCGCGGTATGGGGCGAGCTGGCCTCCAACTCCGCCATGAACAACGGGGTGAAGGGAGTGGTCATCGAGGGTGCAATCAGAGACATCGACGACATCATCGACCTGGGCTTCCCGGCCTTCGCCAGGAACGCGGTCCCCTGCGCCGGCGAGGCGAAGGGATACGGCGGCATCGGCATGGAGATCATCATCGGAGGACAGAGGGTCCGCACCGGCGATTGGATCGTCGGTGACGAGAGCGGGCTGATCGTCGTTCCCAAGGAAGAGGCGGTCGAGGTGGCCAACAGGGCCCTCGACGTGCACGAGCACGAGACCCGCACCAGGGCGGAGATCAGAAAGGGATCCACCCTTTCCAAAGTAAACGAATTGGCAAAATGGGAACCCGTTAAGTGAGTTCCCCCTGTGGCCCCCCGGAATCGGGGGGTCACTGGAAGTTCATTTTAGACCTTGAGGAGTCCTCGTCGGGCTCGTACTCGGGGATCTCGTTGGCCTTCATCTTCCTGGCCAGGGCCTCGAGGCGCTCGATGCGGGACTCGGTGGAGGGGTGGGTGCTGAAGAGCGTCCTGAAGGACCCCTCGTTGCGGAGAGGGTTGCAGATCCACATGTCCGCGTGGGCGGTATCGCTGTAATTATTGGAAGGTCTGGCACATCCTCCCTCGAGCCTCATGAGGGCATTGGCGAGGGCGAGCGGCCTGCCGGTGATCCTGGCACCGGTCTCGTCCGCGAGGTACTCGCGGTTGCGGGAGACGGCCAGCTGCATGATGAGCGCGGCGATGGGGACGAAGATCATCATCGCCAGTCCGATTGCGAGCATGACCCCGTTGTTCTCGTCCCTCCTTCCTCCTCCGAAGAGGGCGCTGTAGAACACCATGCGGGATGCGAAAGTGAGAACGGAAGCCACGGTGGAGGCCACGGACATGACCAGGATGTCCCTGTTCTTCACATGGGACATCTCGTGGGCGATGACGCCCTCGAGCTCATCGTCGTCGAGGAGCTGGAGCAGACCCCTGGTGGCCACGACGGCGGCGTTCTGGGGGTTCCTTCCGGTGGCGAAGGCGTTGGGCATGGGATACTCGCTGACACCGACCTCGGGCATGGGCAGTCCCGCTTTCTCCGCCACGCGCTGCACGGTATCGTAGAGGCGGGGCTCCTCGTACTGGTTGACGAGATGCACCTTGTTGGCCCTGAGGGCGCTGGACTTGGAGAACCAGTAGGAATAGAAGCTGATGAGCACCGAGATCGCCAGCATGACGACAAGACCCAGATAGCTGTAATGGAAGAACCAACCTACCAGAAAACCGATTCCCATGAGGAAGAGGGTCATCACCGTGAAGACGCCCAATGTCCTCAGCTGCCACGCTAATCTCATGCGTTCGCAATCTCCTTCACATACTTTAATCTGAGCAGGTCAGAAGATTTGGAAAGTCAGCGACTGCCCGGTGTAGAAATCGTTCACACCCTTGAGTCCCAGGGTGACCCTCAGACGGTTGATGCCGGTGACGCCCGTGCAGTGGTTGAGATAGAGGCTCCTGCACCCGGTGTTCTGCAGGTACTCCGCATAGAGGTCGGCGAGCTTGTCCTTCCTCTCCAGAAGGTGGAGTCCTCCCAGCAGTGCTACGGGATATGCCCCGAACTTCTCCTTCACGGCCTCGAAGATGTGGTCCAGACCGCAGTGGCAGCACCCGGAGATCAGTACGGGTCCGTTCCTGGATTTGAGGACCAGGAAGATCTCGTTCCCGCTGCCGGAATGGAATGCCATAGGCTGCGTTACGAACAGGTGCTCGCTGAGCTGCACCCATCCGGCGACGTCCTCGCGCTCGGCTTTTTCCCTGTGCTCCGAGGGGATGTAGATGCCGGTGGTCCCCAGGAACTTCTTCTCCCCCCAGGCGTCCGCGGTGGCGTAGACCTTCACGGGGGATTCGCGCTGACGGAGCAGGCCGGTGATGCCCGCCCAGTGGTCGGCATGGCCGTGGGAGATCACGATGCGGGTGATGCTGTCGGGATCGACGTCGGCGACGTACAGGTTGTTGGACAGATAGCGGGGCCGGAGGCCAGTGCCGAAAAGCGTCCTCTCCCCGTCAACGTCTATGAGCATGGAAAGGCCCTTGCCTCCGATGTATGTGGTGCCCTCTACGGCACCCTCGTCGTAAAGCACGGTGATCTTCGCCTCGTCCATGGCTGCTTATCCCCCTTCGAATACAAAAACTGTCGCGGGTCACCTGTGATAGTAGCGGTCGGGGATGTCCCTGCAGATACGGCAGATCAGCTCCTCGTCCGCCATACCCGACGCGAGCATCCACTTCACCTTGTTGGGGACGGTGGTGACCGACATGATGGCGGTGGGCTTGGAGGGCTCGTCGATGTAGTCGGTCTCCAGCATGAAACGGTCGGAGCCCTTGGCGCGGACCTCCTTGATGTTGGTCTTGGAGGCGGGGATGGAGGGCATGACACCGAAGGTCTCCTCCTCGGTCACGAAGGGCGGGGATGAGTGCTTGATCACCATGCCCGGATCGAGTCCGGCCTTCCTCGCGATATCCGCGAGACTGCGGTTGGTGTCGGTGGTCCCGGACTCGCAGTGGATGATGACTGGCACATCGTTCTCCTTGGCTATCTCCATGCCCCTCTGCAGGACCCTGTTGGAGGCGTCCCATATCTCCGGGGAACACTCGAAGTGGGGCCTGCCGATCTCGCCGATGGCGACCGCCTTCCCCTCCTGCACCGCCTTCCCGGCATCCTCCATACCCTGCACCATCATCTCCTCCGCCCTCTCCAGCCCGAACTCCTCGGCGAGGGACATCAGGAGGATGGGATAGGGTCCGACAGCGATGTTGATCTCCAGGTCCGTGGCCTCCCTGGCCCTGGCAGCCAGGTCGAAGGTTATCTCGTACGACCTGGCGAAATCCCTCCCATCCGCGATCCTGACCTCGGGGTAGGGGAGGGTCACGAGGGTCAGGCCGGTGCCCCCAGCCTGCTCGTACTCCCGGAGGGCGTCCACGTTGCGTCCGTGGGGACTCATGTGGATGTGGTTGTCGTAGACGGGGAGCTTGTCCATGAGTAAAGGAAGCGAGAACACTTTATTAAATCGTAATCCAATGGACGGGCGATGGAAAGGCAGGGCGGTTTTCAGCAGCAGAAACCCTATACGGAGGTCGAACTCGACCCCAACAGCCGTTTCCTTTTCAAGCTGTTCCGCAGGTACTACCGCTCCTTCACCCCGGACATGCCGGACCGTTTCACCAAGAAGGAGTACGGCTTCATCCCCTTCGGGAAGACCATGCAGAGGCACATGGCGTTCTCCGGTCCCGACGACCTCAAGAACTTCATGATGTCGAAAGTGCCAGCACACAGCTATTACTCCACCGCGTACTACCGCCACCCGGCCAAGCCGGTCATGGAGGAGAAGGAATGGATGGGCGCCGAGCTGATCTTCGACCTCGATGCCGACCACCTCGCCGGCGCGGAGGAGATGACCTATTCGCAGATGATGGTGCAGATCCGCAAGGAGATGATCTCCCTGGTGGACGATTTCCTCTGTTCCGACCTCGGGTTCTCGGAGAAGCAGGTCCGCATCTGCTTCTCGGGAGGAAGGGGTTACCACGCCCACATCCGCACCAACGACATCTACACCCTGGGGACGAACGAGCGCAGGGAGCTGGTCGACTACGTATCGTGCATCGGCCTGGACCTGGACACGGTGTTCCCCATCCACACGGACGCGGTCAGCGTGAGCATGGCCGCCAACGGGATGACCCGCTCCAACACCCACTCCTACCGCGTGATACCTCCCGCCGATTCCGGCGGGTGGGACCTCAAGATGAGGGAGGCCCTCAAACTGATCTGCCAGAACATCATCGAGAACGACCCGAAGGTCATCAAGGCCGTATATCCCTCGGTGAAGGCCACCCCGCAGACCCTGGAGAACCTCCGCACCCGTCTGAAGGGCCTGTTCAGGACCATGTTCGAGCGCAACACCATGAACGGCCTCTCGAACCCGGAACAGGACATCCTGATGAAGGCCCTGAACGACGTGGCACCCCTCCTGTCGAGCGAGGTCGACAAGCCCGTCACCCCCGACATAAAGAGGCTGATCCGTCTGCCTGGGTCATTGCATGGCAAGACCGGTCTCAAGGTGGTGCACATCACCCGCGACGAGCTCACCGACTACGACCCCCTGCAGTCCGCCGTCCCCGACGTCTACACCGACGACCCGGTCAAGCTGACCATGAGGAAGCCCATGGACCTGTACATGATGGGGCAGCACATGTCGCTCAAGGGCGAGACCGAGGTCCCCGAATTCGCCGCCCCCCTGCTGATCGGCAGAAAGTACGCCAGCTACGGGTGGGAATCCGAGAGGAAGGAACGCCTGTTCTGACGTCCCTTCTTTAAATATAGTTCCCGCAACCTTTATTAATAAAGTACAGATAGTCCCCGCCCAGGTATATCTATGAAGGCATTCCTTGTAACCGGTCACTTCGCTGACCCCAGGAAAGAGCAGCCCTTCTCCATCGAGATGGCTGCAGAAGACGAGACCGCAGTCAGAGAGAAAGTCCTGTCCACCATCGGAAGCAGGCACAAGATGAAGAGATGGCAGATCACCATCACCGCCGTCGAAGAGCTCCCCGCCGAGAAGGTCGAGAGCCACCTCGTGAAATACCAGATCGGTGCATGAGATGAACGACGAGGAACTCCGCCAGGCGATGCAGGCCCTCGAGAGCTACAACAAGCAGCTCGAAGGCATCACCCGCCAGGCCAGGATTCTGCAGAACACCCGCGACGAGACCACCAGGGCCAGCAGGACCGTGCAGGCACTCGTGGACGCCAAACCGGGTGACGAGATCCTGATCCCCGTGGGAGGTTCCTGCCTGGTCACCGTCCAGGTTTCCGAGAAGAAGAAAGCGATCATCGGGGTCGGCAGCAAAATCTCCGTGGAGAAGGACTTCCCGGAGGCCCTCGAGTACCTCGAGCGCACGACCCAGGAGCTCTCAGACGCCATCCAGAAGACCATCTCCGCCATGCAGGAGATCCAGGGATACGTCGAAGAGCTCGACGCGGCGATCCAGCAGGAGTACGCCGCCAGAAGGCCCCAGGGCAACCAGTGATTGAAATGTTCGATTCCCTCAAGTCGAAGCTGAAGAACCTCTTCAAGAAGGGCGAGAAGCTCGACGCCGAATCGGTCTACAAGGAAGAACCCGAGGAACCCGCCGTCCAGGAGACGGCGGTCCCCGAGGTGCCTGAGACCGAGACCCCTGTCCAGGAGACCGTTCCCGAACAGGTCCCGGAACCCAAGAGGGACGAACCCGCACCCGAGGCCAAACCCGAGCCCGCCCCTGCCCCCGCTCCCAAGAAGGAGGACAGGAAGGGCAAGCCCGTCAAGGGCAAGAACAAGAGATCCGACGAGATGCTCAGCTCCTCGTTCCTGAGCAAGAAGATCAAGGACGACCCCCTCGACGACATCCTGGATGAGCTGGAGGTCACCCTCCTGGAGTCCGACGTCGCCTATCCCGTCGTGCAGGAGATCATCGTCGGTGTCCGCAACAACCTCGCCGGCAAGAAGTACGGCAGGGAGTACACCCTCGAGGAGATCGTCGAGCTCGCCGTGAAGGAAGCGGTCAGCGACGTCCTCCGCATCAACGTTTTCGATTTCGACGCGTGGCTCGCCGAACAGAAGAAGCCCACCGTCATCATGTTCATCGGCATCAACGGCACCGGCAAGACCACCGCCATCGCCAAGATCGCCAACAGGCTCAAGCAGGAGGAGCGCAGCGTCGTCCTCGCCGCATGCGACACCTTCAGGGCAGGGGCCATCGAACAGCTCAGCATCCACGCCGACAAGCTCAACGTGAAGATCGTCAAGTCCGTGCAGGACGCCGACCCCGCTTCCGTCGCCTACGACGCCATCGAGCACGCCCGCTCCAAGATGAAGGACGTGGTCCTCATCGACACTGCGGGAAGGATGCAGACCAACAACAACCTCATCGCCGAGATGAAGAAGATCGTGAAGGTCGCCAAGCCCGACCTCAAGATCTTCGTGGGCGATTCCCTCGCCGGCAACGACGCCGTCGAGCAGGCCAAGGTCTTCGACGAGGCCGTGGGAATCGATGCCATCATCCTCACCAAGATCGACACCGACGCCAAGGGCGGAGCCGCCCTCTCCATCGCCAAGACCATCGGCAAACCCATCGCCTTCGTGTGCGACGGACAGGAGTACGAGGACATCGAGAAGTTCGATGCGGACTGGATGCTCGAGAGGCTTTTCGACCAGGTCACCGCCTGATTTCCCGGATTTTCTGACCGACGGACGGACGGCGAAACGCATTTCGCCGGAATATGCGATGACCCAGACCTCGTTTTCTGCTGTATTTGAGCAAAGGATGACGATTATTAACAATTGTTAAACATAATATTAATGCGCATAATGTTTTATTAACCCAGATAAAGGTTCTTTATACATGGCCTTCGACCGCTATACGGGGAGGGGAGGTTCATGAACTCCCCATCTCCGGTATGCCGCACAAGCGCAAACCGTGCCGACCTAGGCCGTGCATTATATTCCGCGCTTGCAGGGAACGGTCATCCGGGATATTCCCCCGAACGGTATCGTCCGTCCGGGATTTTCATTGGATCAAGAAGGAGTCTCCTGCGGAGTTTTTTCTTTTGTCTCCGCCCCAGGGAGGCGTTCGCCGAAACCGTTTACGAACTAAACACAGAGTGATTTTATGCAGCAGAAACAACTGATTGCCATCATACTTGTCATCGCCGTCGTGGCAGCCGCCGCGGTCGGTGCGGTGCTCCTCCTGAAGGGAGGATCCTCCGGCGACACCAAGTATACGGTGACCTACAACACCAACGGCGGAAACGAGATCGCCGCCAAGGAGTTCACCAAGAACACCGACACATTCGATCTCGCCACCCCGACGAAGGACGGAAGCTCCTTCCTCGGATGGTATCAGAACGCAGACTTCTCCGGCGACAAGATCACACAGGTCGTCAAGGGAACCGAGAAGAACATCACCGTCTACGCCAAGTGGCAGCTGAATCTTGCCAACAACACCCTGCCCGATGCCGCGGTGATCACCGCCAACACCGACGTCAAGGTCACCTTCGACTCAGGTGCATCGGATAAGACCATCCCCGCCGCCGCGGTCGATGAGCTCAAGGCAGGAAAGACCCTGGAGGTCGAGGACACGGTCAACAAGCTCACCTGGACCATGTCCGGATCCGATAGCAAGCAGACGGGATACGCTGACCAGGCGATGGATACCACCGTCACCCCTGACACCAGTCTCCTCGCTTCCGAAAAGAAGATCACCCTGGACTTCGCATATGACGGAACCCTCCCCTACGAGTCCACCATCAGGTACTTCATCGGAACCGACGTGTTCCCTGCCGGAACCCTCATCGAGGTAAAGAACACCGATGACGTCGATCCCATCGGACAGTTCCCCGTGGCTGCAGAGGGATATGTCACCTTCACCATCACGCACTGTTCCGACTGGGTCCTCACCCAGTACATAACCCTCACCCTCGACGGTAACGGCGGAACGTTCACGATCTCGGAGCAGACCGTCGCCACCACCACCGTCGGCGGCAACTACAACTCCGACGTGCCCGTCCTCCCCGTCCCCTCCAGGACCGGGTACGGATTCGTACCCTGGGGATCCCCGGTCAAGTTCACCGAGGACGCCACCCTGACGGCCCAGTGGACCGCCAACACCTACCAGGTGGTCTTCAACAAGAACTCCGACGCAGCCACCGGCACGATGGTCGCCCAGGACATGACCTACGACACCGAGGTAGCCCTTACCGCCAACGCCTTCGCCAACGAGGGACACAGCTTCGCGGGATGGGCA
>CADAGG010000009.1:3807-18118 GCA_902787415.1 methanogenic archaeon | reverse complement strand
CCCCTTCCAGCAGGCGGGTGACCAGTTCCTTGCCGTTCTCCGGCATCCACTCGAGTCTATATCCCGCATCCTTCATGTAACGCAGGACCTCGGTCACGCTCTGCAGGGTGTCGAGCCCGTATCCTCCTCCCGCCAGGTCCTGTCTCGGCGGGTACATGTAGATGAGGATCGCGACCTTCTTCTCCGATTCCTTCTTGCGGCGGAGCACGGCCCATCTGTACGCCATCTCCGCCAGTGCCCTGCACCTGTCCTTGAGGGGGATCTGCACATAGTTGCCGTCGTCCTGCTTCTCGGTGCTGCAGTAGGGCGGGGCGTCGATCTGCCCGTCGAACTCGGGGCTGCAGACGCAGTAGGCTATCTCCGCAGGGGTGAGTCCGAAGGGGCTCTCCATCCACTTGGCGGCGCTGCCCATGAGGTTGATGGCCTGCAGGATGGGGACGTTCAGGCGTTTGAAGAAGTTGTTCTCGGAGACCTGCTCCCCGCAGCCCGGCTGCGAGAGAACGGTCAGGGAGAAGCCCATGGTGTTCAGGGCTGCATCCATTATCGGCTTCCCGTCGCGGACCAGGTACTCGTCGACGATCCTGCTTATCCCGATGGATCCCGTATTGGCGTTCTCGTAGCTGTGGAAGAACAGTGCCAGAGGTTCCGCTCCTGCCTCCTCCACGGCCTTGTACAGGTAGTCGATGGCGAGCAGATTGCTCCGGACGAAGAACGAGTTGACGAAGAAGATGCCCACCACGGGTTTCCCTGTGGATCCGACGTCCCTGAGGCCCTCTTCGAGAGGTATCCCGCCGATGCCTGGCACATACACTCCCTGCGCCAGCGGGAGGACGGGTTCGGGGATCTCGACGTCGGCCCCGTCGAAGTGCTTCAAAGCCCACAGGAGGGCGGCGCGGTGGTTGTCATCGCCGCCGATGCTCTCCAGGGTGAGCAGCTTGGTATAGTCCTCGTTGGAACCGCGGAAGTACTTGCGGTAGCTCAGCACCACACCTTCCTCGCACCCGTAGAGGAGGACCGAGATGTCCGAGGAATCCATGAGGCTCTTCAGGGAATCGAAGTGCCTGAAGTAGGTGACGTCGCCGTGGACGTTGAGGAACAGGAGATCCGATTTCCTCACCTTGTCTAGGAATCCCGGGATCAGCTCGAGCTCCTCGTCGAGGTTGGTGGAGTCCTCGCAGAACAGGGTTATCTCATGCCCTTCCTTCCTGAGCTCCCTGGCGGCGGGCTCCAGCACGAATCCTCCGTGGGCGCCGATGGCCAGGGTCGTAATGGTCACCATCTGTTATCGGTCAGCAGAATGAAAAAGATAGATAAAAACAGTTGGAGGGGTAATCCTATGTTAATATGTTTTTACCGGGGCCGCAAGGCCCCGGAAGATTGTTTCAGTAATCGTCGCGCCTGAGGTAGATGTGCTGCTTGAGGAACGAGATGAACTCGACGAGGAGCATGGTTCCCATGTCTCCCTTGTCCCTGCTCCTGACGGCTACCTCGGTGCCGCTCTCGGCCTCCTTCTCTCCGATGACCAGCATGTAGGGCACGCGGTCGAGCTGGGCCTCGCGGATCTTGTATCCGATCTTCTCGTCGCGGGCGTCGTTGACCACGCGGATGCCTGCCTCGGACAGACGGTCGGCGACCTGCTTGGCGTAGTCCCTGCTCTTCTCGGAGACGGAGAGGACCTTGACCTGCACGGGTGCGAGCCAGGTGGGGAACTTTCCGGCGTAGTGCTCGATGAGGATTCCCATGAACCTCTCCACGGATCCGAAGACCACGCGGTGGATGATGATGGGGGCGTGCTTCTGTCCGTCGCTTCCCACGTACTCGAGGCCGAACCTCTGGGGCAGCTGGAAGTCGAGCTGGATGGTTCCGCACTGCCAGGTCCTGCCGATGGAGTCCTCCAGGTGGAAGTCGAGCTTGGGTCCGTAGAAGGCTCCGTCCCCCTCGTTGACGACGAAGGGGATCTGCATGGACTCGATGGCCTCCTTCAGGCCGTTGGTGGCGTTCTCCCAGTCCTCGTCGGATCCCATGGAGTCCTTGGGCCTGGTGGAGAGCTCGACGTGGTACTTGAAGCCGAACTGCTTGTAGACCTTGTCGATAATCTTCACGATGTTGGAGATCTCGTCCTTGACCTGGTCGGGGGTGACGTAGATGTGGGAGTCGTCCTGGGTGAAGCAGCGGACCCTGAACAGACCGTGCAGGGTTCCGGACCTCTCGTGCCTGTGCACGACACCGAACTCGGCGAGCCTCAGGGGCATGTCCCTGTACGAGCGGGACTCGCTGCTGAAGACGATGGTGCTGCCGGGGCAGTTCATGGGCTTGAGGCAGTAGATCTCGTCGTCGATCGTGGTGGTGTACATGTTCTGCTTGTAGTGGTCCCAGTGTCCGGAGGTCTCCCAGAGGTGCCTGTTGAGGACCTGGGGGGTGAGGATCTCCTTGTAACCGGCGGGGACGTGGATCTCCCTCCAGTAGTCCATCAGGAGGTTCTTGAGGACCATTCCGTTGGGGAGGAAGAAGGGGAATCCGGGTCCCTCCTCGGAGAACATGAAGATTCCGAGCTCCTTTCCGATCCTCCTGTGGTCCCTCTTCTTGGCCTCCTCCAGCATGGTGAGGTACTTGTCGAGGTCCTCCTTGCTCTCGAAGGCGGTTCCGTAGATCCTGGTGAGCATCTTGTTGTGCTCGTCGCCGCGCCAGTAGGCACCGGCGAGGGAGGTCAGTTTGAATGCCTTGCACTGCTTGGTGTAGAGGACGTGGGGTCCGGCGCAGAGGTCGGTGAACTCGCCCTGTTTGTAGAATGTGATGTTGGCGTCTTCCGGGAGATCCTTGATGAGCTCGACCTTGTAGTCCTCGCCCTTGTCCTGCATGAGCTTGATGGCCTCCTCGCGGGGGAGCGCGAAGGTCTCGAGCTTGAGGTTCTCTTTGACGATCTTCTTCATCTCGGCCTCGATCTTCTCGAGGTCCTCTTCGGTGAACCCGCCTTCCCTGTCCATATCATAGTAGAATCCTTCTGCGATGGAGGGTCCGATGGCGAGCTTGGTCTCGGGGTAGAGCCTTTTCACGGCCTGCGCGAGGACGTGGGACGTCGTGTGCCTCAGTACCGAGAGACCGTCTTCCATTTCCTGTACAGTGCCGTCGTTAAGTAATGCTTTCATGTTGGGTACTTTCCTATCCGCCCCTACAACAGGCGTCGGACAAGCGACGATAGGTTATCCCCTATATTTATCCGCGCGCCCAACGCGCGTTAGAACAGACAGAGAACACATGCGCCGTCCTTCCGCAATGCGCCTGCAGATCCTCTCCCCGCGGTCAGAGGGACTCGCAGACCTGGAAGAAATCCTCCAGGTTGATGGTTATGCCCTCGAGAAGTCCGGGTTCGGCATTCCTGCAGCGGAACACCTCGGCCACGTACTCCACCACATAGTTGTGGGTGGCGGCCACGATGGTCTCCGCACGGTTCTCGTCGATGATGGAACGTATGCAGAGGAAGAACGCCCTCATGGCGTCGTTGAAATCCGTGTAAAGTCCCAGACCCGGCTCGGCCAGCTGCTCCTCCACGACCAGCTTCGCATGGGAGCCGTTCCCTTCGCGGATGGCCATGGCGGTGGATATCGCCCTGGGCGAGGGGCTGGCCATGACGAGGTCCAGGGGATAGCGGATGCGCTCTCCCGCCAGGTACGCGTCCTGACGGCCCTTCTCGGTGAGATCCGCGGAGAACCCGGGTCCGTTCTTCTGTCCGTGGCGGACGAAGGTGACGGTGTGCCTGACGACCCTGTGGGGCCATTCGTCGGCGGGCAGTACTGCGGGATTCCTGGACATGGTGAATGGAAAAATGCGGGGGAAGCCCCCCGCTGTATCAGTTTCTGATCTTCTCAGGGAGGTCTGCGATGGCGACCTCGCACTGCTCGCCGGTGGCCATGTCCCTGAGGGTCACGGCATTCTTAGCGAGTTCGTTGGCGCCCACGATGACGGCATATCTGGCACATACGGTGGAAGCGGATTTCATAGCCTTGCCGAGCTTCCTGCCCATGATGTCGATGTCGGCGGAGATGCCTGCCTCGCGGAGCTTGGCGACGATGCCGAAGGAGTCCTTCCTGACGTCGTCGGAGACGGCGACGACGTAGGCGTCGATCCCCTCCCTCTGGTACTCGATGCCCTCCTTCTCCATGGCGAGGAGGATCCTGTCGAATCCCACGGCGAAACCGGTGGAGAACACCTTCTCCCCTCCGAACAGCTCGGACAGGGTGTAGGAGCCTCCTCCGCAGATCTGCTTCTCGGCTCCGAGCACGGGTGCCTCGGCCTCGAAGACCATGCCGGTGTAGTAGTCGAGTCCGCGGACGACACCGAGGTCGATCTCGACGTCCTTCACGCCCATGCGGTCGAGGTAGTCGACGACCTCTTTCAGATAGGTTCCCGCGTCTCCGGGGACCATGGAGAGCACCTCGGTGCCTCCGACGGTCTCGGTGAGCTTGAAGAGGTCCTCCATGTCGGCATCCTTGACGCCGATGTCCTTGAGGATGGGGCGGGCCTCGTCGTAGAGCTTCTTGTCGAGCTTCTGGAGCACCTCGGCGGTCCTCTCCGCGGGGACTCCGATGTCGGCGATCCTCTGCCTGAGGACACCGATGTGTCCGATCCTCATCTTGTAGTTCTTGAGCCCGAGGCTCTTGATCATGAAGGATGCCATGGCGATGGCCTCGGCATCGGTCTCGGGGGTGGCGGCGCCCATGATCTCGGCACCGAACTGGTAGAACTCCCTGTACCTTCCGGCCTGGGGCCTCTCGTACCTGAAGCAGGGGCCGAAGTAGAACACCTTGATGGGCTTGGGGTCGTTGCTCATTCCGTTGACGAACGCCCTCACGACGGCGGCGGTCATCTCGGGACGGAGAGCGAGATCCCTGTCCCCCTTGTCCTTGAACGCATAGAGCTCCTTGAGCACGTTGGGTCCGGACCTGAGGATGAACAGCTCCGCCTCTTCGAAGATCGGAGTCTGAATCTCCCTGAAACCGAACCTGCGGGCGACACTGCGGAGGGTGCCTTCGTAAGCCCTTCTCTTTTCCAGCTCGTCAGGGAGGAAATCCCTGGTACCGCGGGGACATTGAACCATGTGGCCCACAAGAGCGGACTTTGATATAATATATTGGGAAAAGCACCCGCGGGAACGGGATGCGCTCATCTCTTGACGATGATGCAGAGGATGTCCTTGTCAGCCACCACGTGGTCCATTCCGACGGTCTGTCCGGGGAACTTGGCGCTGTCACCCCAGATCATGGCGTACCTGAAGGCGTTCTTGAAGTCCCTGTGGATGAGCTCGCAGACGTCTCCGACGGTGTTGCCCCTCTTGACGATGAGGGGGATGTCCAGGTCGGCCTCCTGTCCCTGGGGCTTCAGGAAGACGCGGATCATGTCGATGGTCTCGTAGATCTCCTGCTTCAGCTCATCCATGTGGAGACCGGTGGCGGCGGAGACTCCGACGCTCTTGAACTGCTTGTGCATCTCCTGGACGGCCTCGAGCTGTCCGGGCTTGGCGAGGTCGCACTTGTTGATCGCCATGACCGCCTTGATGTACACCCTGTTGCCCGCCAGGACGTCGAGCATCTGCTCCACGTCGATGTCCTCGCGGACGACGACGGTGCAGTTCAGGTGTCCGTAGGCGGCCACCATGTCCTTGATGGTCTCCACCGTGATCTTGGTGAGCTTGAGGGTGGGCTTGACCAGGATTCCTCCCTGCTGGGACGTTGTGATGTTCACGTCGGGGGCGTGCTGGTTCAGCCTGATGGCGGAGTTGTACAGTTCCTTCATCAGGACGCTCATGTCGGGGTTGAAGATGTCCACGACCAGGAGGATGACGTCGGCGGACCTGGCCGCGGCGATGACCTCCCTTCCCCTTCCCTTACCCCTGGACGCATCCTTGATGAGTCCTGGCATATCGAGGATCTGGATCTTGGCGTGGTTGTACTCCATGACTCCGGGGACGACGGCGAGGGTGGTGAAGTGATATGCTCCGACCTCGGATTTCGCTCCGGTGAGCTGGTTCAGAAGGGTGGACTTACCCACGGAAGGGAATCCGACCAATGCGACGGTGGCGTTTCCCGCCTTCTTGACGTAGAAACCCTTGGTGCCCCCGCCCGCCCTGGCGGTCTCGAGACGCTTCTCCTTCTCTAGGGCCAGCTTGGCGATCTTGGCCTTGATCTTTCCGATATGGGCTTCCGTAGCCTTGTTCTTCTTCGTGTTGGCGATCTCTTTCTCCAACTCTGCAATCTGCTCGTCGATTGTGGCCACGGTCTCACCTCTTAAACCAACCGATAGCCCCCCTTATATTATAAGTTTGGCCGTTGCGAGGGACATGGGTAAATACTAGGGGGCATTTTTCCTATCGTGGCTCATCCGCTGTTCGAAGGTCAGGGTAACTACTTCAGGAGGGTGCTCGTCCTCGTTCTGGGACTCTCCATAATGGCTTTCGCCATAGCGATGTCCAAGAAGGCATTCCTGGGTACCTCGCCCATCTCGTGCATTCCCGCCACCCTCACCGACTGCTACCCCGAATGGGGGCTCACCCTCGGTGACTGGACCATCGTCTTCAATCTCATACTCGTGGGGCTGCAGGTCTGCATCCTCAGGAGGGATTTTCGGCCCGTGCAGGTGCTGCAGATCCTCCTCGCCATCTTCCTCGGTAAGATGACCGACGTCTCGATGGACTACCTCCTCTTCTTCATGAACGCCGACAGCTACGTCATGCAGTGGATCTTCTGCATACTGTCCTGCGCCCTGCTGGGCCTGGGGGTCATGATCGAGATCAAGGCCAAGCTGCTGGTGGTCCCCGGGGACGGACTGGTAATCGCGATGGCGGCCCACGTCAGGAAGCTGGACTTCAGGAAGCTCAAACTCCTCACGGACTCCTCCATGGTGATCGTCGCGGCCGTCATCTCCCTCTGTGCGGTCAGCTACCTGACCGGCGCGAGGGAGGGTTCCATCTTCGCCGCCATCGCCATCAGCAACTTCCTGTGGTTCTTCAGGAACCGCCTCGGAAAGTACATCGACAGGTTCCTCGGGGATGAGACCGGTGCCCGAGCTTCCCGAGATCGAGACCGTCCGCCGCGTCGTCTGCCCGCAGATAGCCGGTGCGCGGATCGTGTCCGTCTCTGTTGACCGCGAGAAGATCGTCGGCCACCCTTCCGTCGACGAATTCGTAAGGAAGCTCGAGGGCAGGACCGTGGTCTCCGACGGCAGGAGGGGGAAGGCCCTCATCATCGGGCTCGACCGCGGGAGACTCATAGTCAGATTCGGCATGACCGGTCAGCTCATCGTCGTCCCGGCGGGATATCCCCCGGAGAAGCACACCCACGTCACCCTCCGTCTGGAGGACGGGAGGGAGGTGTGGTACATCGATCCCCGCATGTTCGGGAAAGTGTGGTACATAGACGAGGGAGAGGAGGACACCTACTCCGGGATCGGACATCTGGGTATTGAGCCTGACGACCCCGCGATGGACTGGAGGTTCCTCAAGAAAAAGCTCGGCGGCAGGTCCCTCACGATCAAGGAGGCCCTCCTCGACCAGTCGGTGGTCGCCGGCATCGGGAACATCTGGTCGGACGAGATCCTCTTCCGCTGCAAGGTGTGCCCCGAGACCCCCTGCTCATCCGTCACCGACGCCAAGTGGAAGCTCCTCGCGAAGACCATCCCAGAGGTCATGGAGTTCGGCATCGAGAAGAACGCCATCACCCCCGGGGAGTACCTAGAGGGCAAGGGCCGGAAGTACTACGACATCTACTACCTCGAGGCCTACGGACATGAGGGCGACCCCTGCACCAGATGCGGGAGGCCCATGGTCCGGACCGTCATCGGCGGCAGGAGCAGCTACTGGTGCCCCCGCTGTCAGCGCAGGCCCCGCTCCGCCACTGAACCCAAGCGCTTTTTATCAGATAAGGGATAACCGCACGCATGAGCAGCTTCGGGAACTCTCCGACCCTCAGCAAAGAAATCGGTCCCGTCACCGTCGGCCAGATCCTCATGATGGTCATAGCCTTCGCACTCGGACTGGTGATCATCTCCGCCGCAGGATTCACCGGAGTCCTGGTTTGGGTCATCGTAGCTATCATCCTGTACATGCTGCCCCATCTGGCCGGCGCCAAGCCCGCCACCAAGGCCGTCTTCGGCGTGCTTTTTGTCGTCATCGGCCTGGTCCTGGGAGCCTTCGTCATCGGCCCCGCCTTCGCGAAGGACAACAGCACCACCCACATCACCGGCAACGGCATCGATGCGAACATCACCTACACTGACGCCGAGATCACCTTCACGGCGACCTACTCCGGCACCGACACCCACGACATGGTCATCTGCTACAGCGAGGTCGACTACATCTCCTTCAAGAACGCCTACCTGAAGAACAACATCAACAGCATCCCGACGTCCGCCATGACGCACTCCGGCGACACCTACACCGGAACGGTCGCGGTCGACAGCTCCAAGCTCTACTACGTGTTCCTGGCATTCCTCAACGACGACGGCAAGGTCAACACCTCGGCCATGTCCCACGTCACCCTCACCTACTTCGACTACCACGGCAACGTCAGCGACTACACCGTCAAGGGTGCAATCTGGGCGGTCGGCATGGTGGCCGTGTTCTTCTTCATCGTCCTGGGCGTCACCACCTTCATGAGGATGAGGCTGGCAGCCACCAGGAAGAAGATGGAGGCCCAGGGACGTCTCTACCCCCAGGGATACGGAAGGTGCAACTTCTGCGGCGCCATCGTCCTCCCCGGTCAGGTCAACTGCCCCAAGTGCGGAGCGTACATCGACCGCCCCGAGAGCATGAAGCCCCACAAGAAGGACTACTTCGTCTGCTCCGTCTGCGGATGCGAGGTCTCCCCCGACATGAAGGAGTGCCCCAAGTGCGGCGCCCAGTTCGACGGGGAGGAGAACGTCGTCACCCACAAGGACGGCACCTCCGACGTCAGCGAGGAGACCAAGACCTGTCCGAACTGCGGAAAGTCCATCCCCGCCAACTCCGCCCGCTGCCCCAACTGCGGCAAGAAGTTCGAGTGAGTCCTCTTTCTCGGTGTCTGGCACATATCCCGTAACAGGCTATCCTTTTTATCCTGTGAAGCGATATACCGAGCGATGGGATCACACGACGAGCCGGTGAAAACAACGGCAGGAAACAGCAGGGTGACCGCTGAGACGCTCGCTGAAAAGCAGCACGAGATCTCGGTCACCGAATTCTTCGAGAAGAACAAGCAGGTACTGGGTTTCGACTCCCGCGCCAAGTCACTCCTGATGGGGGTCAAGGAAGCGGTCGACAACTCCCTCGACGCCTGCGAGGAGGGCGAGTTCCTCCCCGACATCATAGTCAAGATCGAGAAGCTCGCCAAGGAGGAGTACCGCGTCTCCATAGAGGACAACGGACCCGGAATCGTGCACCGCGCCATGCCCAACGTGTTCGGCCGCCTGCTCTACGGTTCCAGGTTCCACGCCATGAGGCAGTCCAGGGGACAGCAGGGTATCGGAATCTCCGCCACCGTCATGTTCGCCAACATCTCCACCGGCAGACCCGCCCACATCGCCTCCCGCATCGAAGGCAAGGACGAGGTCGCATGGGAGATGGACATCGCCGTCGACACCAAGACCAACCGCCCCCTGGTCACCAACGACAGGGCCTTCTCGTGGCCCGGCAAGGAGCACGGTACCCGCATCGAGTACACCACCAAGGGCGTATACAACACCGGCAGGCAGTCCATCTTCGAATACCTGAAGGAGACCGCCATCGTCAATCCCCACGCACGCATCGAATTCCACGACCCCGAAGGCACCAAGTACGTCTTCGAGAGGGCCACCGAGACCATGCCTCCCAAGGCCAAGGAGATCAAGCCCCATCCCCAGGGAATGGAGATCGGCGACATGATGACCTACTCCTCCCTGTCGGAGCAGAAGACCGTCAAGGACTTCCTCAAGAACGACTTCTGCAGGATGACCGCCAGGCTGGCGGACGAGATCTGCAAGAACGGCGGAGTGAACCCCTCCATGAGTCCCCGCGACCTCGGAAGGGAGGGCAGCATGGCGCTCATCAAGGGAATCTCGGAGGTCAAGCTCATGGCCCCTCCCGCGGACTGTCTCTCCCCCATCGGCGACGTCCTGATCAAGAAGGGTCTGATGCACACCCTCGAGGGCATGCGCCCCGAATACTACGCCACCCCTGTCAGCCGCCCCCCGAAGGCGGTGAACGGCAACCCGTTCACCATCGAGGTCGGCATCGTCTACGGAGGAGACATCCCCTCCGACGGACAGGTCACCATCATGAGGTTCGCCAACCGCGTCCCGCTGCTCTACCAGCAGGGTGCCGACGTCATCACCAAGGCCATCGGAGAGGTGGACTGGAGGAGGTACGGCCTGGAGCAGAGGGGAGGCAAGGGAATCCCCTTCGGACCCGCCATCATCCTCGTCCACATGGCATCCACCAAGGTGCCCTTCACCTCCGAAGGTAAGGAGGCCATCGCCTACTTCCCCGAGATCGAGGAGGAGATGATCGCCGCCCTCAAGCTATGTGCCAGGAACCTCAAGAGCCATCTGAACAAGATGGAGAAGAAGAACAAGACCCACGAGAAGTTCGACATCGTCCAGGGCATCCTCCCGGACCTCGCCAACAAGATCTCCGAGCAGCTCGGGAAGCCCGTCCCCGACCTCAGCAGGACCATCTCCAAGATCATGAACGTGGTCTGGATAGAGCCGTCCGTGGAGAAGAGCAAGGAATCCCGGAAGATCACCTACACCATCTACAACTACACCGTCAGGCCGCACTCCTTCATGATCCATCTGCAGATCCCCGCGGAGTGCATGAACGACACCATCACCGGCGGGCCCATGTTCGACTCGGCCAACGAGGAGGGCAAATCCCAGTGGCTGGTCAAGGACCTGGAGGCGTCCTCTTCCGTGCAGATCTCATTCGAGCTGAAGGGCGACATGGCGGACACCTTCGACGCCGACGATGTCTACATCTCAGGAATCAACCCCGTCATGGTAATGGGCGCGGAGTCCCTGCCCGGCGACTGGGGAATCAAGGGAATGAAGATCACCGAGGAGAACGACTACGTCCCCGATGACACCGATGACGAAGAGGAAGAGGAGGCCCTCGAGGACGAGGAGGCCGAATTCGAGAAGGAGGCAGACGAATGAACGACAGACAGAAGACCGCGCTCGAGAGCCTCACGCACATCGCGGAGGAGATCTACGCAGACCTCGACCGCGGGGACATCCCCACCATGAAGCTTCCCCTGAGGTCCAAGAGGAACATCGAGTTCGACCCCATGACCCAGGTATGGAAGTACGGCAGCATGAAGACCGTCCGCAGCGCCAAGACCACGCAGGGTGCGACCACCATGCTGAGGACCGCTTACACCACGGATTTCATCAACGAGATGATCCGCGAGAACAAATCGTCCACCTTAAGGGAGATGTACTACATCTCCGAGGGATGGAACCGCGCCAAGTTCCACTCGCAGGACGAGAGCAACCTCCTGGCCGAGGACCTGGAGACCGTCACCCACTGCATGAGGGAGGACTTCAAGCTCAGGCCCGAGGAGGGAAGCGCCCACGTGTACGGAGACATCAACTTCAGGACCATGACCAGGAAGGGCATGAAGACCTTCAACTGCATGGACGACGTCTCGGAGACCGGTTTCGGTATCCCCTACAGCGTCGAGAAGGAGACCTTCGAGATCCACAACAACAACATCAAATTCGTCATGGCACTGGAAACAGGAGGAATGTTCGCCCGTCTCATCGAGAACGGGTTCCCGGAAAGGGAGAACTGCCTCCTCATCCACCTGTCCGGACAGCCCACCCGTTCCACCAGGAGGCTCATCAAGAGGCTCAACGAGGAGAACGGGCTGCCCGTCGTGGTGTTCACCGATGGCGATCCCTGGTCCTTCAGGATCTTCGCCTCCGTGGCCTACGGAGCCATCAAGACCGCACACATCTCTGATTACCTGGCGACCCCCACGGCGCAGTTCGTGGGCATCACCGCCTCGGACATCCTGAACTACGACCTGCCCACCGACAAGCTCAGCGACAAGGACATCGGCGCCCTGAAGGCGGAGCTCACCGACCCCAGGTTCTCCGACGAGTTCTGGGACACGGAGATCCGTGCCATGCTCGACATGAACAAGAAGGCTGAGCAGCAGGCGTTGGCCAAGTACGGTCTCGACTACGTTACGGACACGTACCTTCCCGAGAAACTGTCCCAGATGGGAATAATGTGAGTCCTCTCCCGGGGCATCCCCCCGGGGACCTCACTCATTGTTTTTGAAAAACGGATGCGGAGGGGGAGACCCCCTGCCGCATCACTCTTCGGCCCTGTAGGCGGCCTGGTTGAACCTGTTTATGACGAACTGCTTGTCGATCGAGGCGAGGAACGGACCGAGCCTGGGTCCCCTGTCCTGACCGATGATCAGGTTGTAGATCAGCTTGTAAGCAGCCTTGGATCCGAGAGGCGATGCCTTTCCGGTGTCCGCGATGATGGCGTTGATGGTGTCCGCGTCCCAGTTGCAGTCGTTCATCCTGTTGACGAGATCGATAAGGAAGGTCTTGTCGAGGGTGGTGAGCTTGACGTGCACGGGAACGGTCTGCCTGATGGAGAACTTGACCATGTCGGGTGCGAAGGCCTTCAGCCAGTAGGTGAGGCACTCGCACCTCTTCTTGATCCTGGCGAGAGCGACCTCGTCGGCACCGGAGATGTCGACGGTCCTGGCGAGGACCTTGAGCTGCTCCTCGAAGGTGTCCGCGAGCTGCACGACGTTGACCAGGTGCCTGCAGGATACCTGCACGGGCATCTTCGGGGGCACGTGGTTGTGCTGTGCGATCTCGTAGGCGCGGACAGCGTTCTCCTCGGCCTCGGTGAACTCCTTGGTGAAGTAGGCGAGCTCCATCCTGTCGTACTCGTCGGCGATGTCGAGGAGTCCCATTCCGGAGTCGTAGTCGATGGCCCTGTTGGTGGGGACCCTTAGGAACAGGTAGTTGAGGACCTCGGGAGGGGTCATCCTGATGGCGTCGAGTCCGGTGACGGAGCATCCGAGGGACTTGTGCATCTGTCCGACTCCCTTGAGCTGGACGAACTCGTAGGGCACGGGGAAGGGAGGCTCGACTCCGAAGATCTCGGGTGCGATCCTCTTTCCGGTGTCATAGGAACCTCCGGCCGCGGCGTGGTCCTTTCCGAAGGGCTCGGCGTTGGTTCCGAAGATCTTCCACTTGGCGGGCCACTCGAGCCTCCAGGTGAGCTTACCGTCGTCCTTCCTCACATCCGCCTTTCCGTGGTGTCCGCAGGGGCAGTCGTACTCGACGTAGGGGAACTGGTAGGTGTCGAAGATGGGCTTGGTGTAGCGTCCGCACTTCTCGCAGAGGGGCTCGTAGGGAGCGTAGTTGGGGTTGGGCTCCTTGCCGGAGACCTCGTGCAGGATGTTGATGATCTCCTGCCTCTTCTTGAAGGTGATATCGATGCACTCAGCGAACTTTCCCTGGGCATAGAGGTCGCTGGTCCAGATGATCTCGCAGTGCACTCCGAGGGAGTCCACGGCGTCGAGGAAGGGCTGTACGAAGTGGTGGGCGTAGTTCTTGTGCTTGCCGCAGGGGCAGGGGATCCTGCTGATGGGCATGCCCACGTATTTCTCATACTCGGGGGGAAGGAAGTCGTACCTTCTTCTGAGGGGGTCGAAGGAGTCGATGAGGTAGATGAGTTTGACATTTTTACCGAGGGACTCCACCGCGCTGCGGATGGACTCTCCGGTGATTGCTTCTCTAAGACTTCCGACGTGAATGATTCCGGTAGGACTGATTCCGGTTGCGATGAGAGGGGTCTCCGCCCTCTCAGCGATGTCCTTTGCGATGACGTCTGCCCAGTGCATACTAATCATCCCTGCTATCCAGATAATATAAAAGTGCTTTTCGGTTTTCCTTTACTAAGTTATTTATAATAACAGGGGATGGACTCAGACATGGCAAAAGACAAAGGCGAAGGCTTCTCCTCCTCTGCAGGACTGATGAGGTACTTCGACTCCGAGGACAACAAGGGAATCAAGGTCGGCCCCAAGATCATTGTGGGCATCGCCATCGTATTCACCGTCATCATCCTCTGTCTTCCCGTTTTCTGGCCCATGAGCTGATCCCCGATCGGCTGCAGGTCACATAACCGGCGAGAGAGGTTAGTTCCCACTCTTACGGCATTCAGAATTGGATTGGTAAACGGTACGTCACGTACCCGCTCTCATTCCTCTATGTAGTCCTGATGGGCGTGCCCGTTGTACTTCCTGTTGTAGGCACGTGCCAGGAGGGGAGG
>CADAGG010000009.1:0-3713 GCA_902787415.1 methanogenic archaeon | reverse complement strand
CCGATTCCGATGATCTTCACGGACTCGGAGGACAGGTCCCTCTCGGCGATCTTGGCGCCGAGTCCGCATCCGATGTACTTGGACAGGAGGGCGATGATCAGCACGACGACGACCTCGAGGATGACCGTGGCGCTGGACATGGATCCGAGGTCCACCTGGAGACCCACGTGGACGAAGAAGAAGGAGATGAACAGTGAGGTGATGGTCTCCACGTGCTCGATGAGGTGCTTCTCCTCGGCATAGCTGGAGAACAGCATTCCCGCGAGGAAGGAACCGATGATGGCCGCCAGTCCGATCTCCTCCGCCAGCCAGGCGAAGAACAGACAGACGATGATGGCGACCGCCAGTGCATTGGGGGCACGGAGGGGCTTCTCGCGCTTGTTGTTGTAGGTGGCCCAGCTCCTGTCGAGCAGAGGGATGCCGTACTTCGCGAAGAGGATGACTCCGATGACGAAAATACAGGCGATGACGGTCACCATGATGATGCTCATGATGTTGATGCCGCCGCTGGTGCCTGCGGTACCCTTGACGATGGCGAGGACGATCATTCCGAGCACATCGTCGATGACGGCGGCCGAGATGATGATCCTGGACTCCTTGGCATCCATCAGGTGCATGTCCTTGATCACACGCGCGGTGATTCCCACGCTGGTGGCAACCATGGCCGCCGCCAGGAACATGGCGTGGTGGAAGTTGCCGTCGGTGAACTGGATGAACGCGAATCCCAGGACGAAGGGGACGATGACTCCGAGGACGGCCACGAACATGGCGGTCTTGCCGGAGCCGAGAAGGTCCTTGACCTTGGTCTCGAGACCCACCGCGAACAGGAGGAATATAACTCCCAGCTCGGAGAAGGTGTAGAGGACCGCGTAACTCGGATTCTCGGGGTTCCCGAAATCCATGTCGAGAAGGCCCAAAAGGGTGGTGTCGCCGATGGCCAGGTTGGCCACGATGATACCGACCACGATCTCTCCGATGAGTCCGGGGAAGCCGAATTTCTCGACTATGCCGGCGCCGATACTATGCCGGCGCCGATACGTGCCAGAAGGAACAGCACGAGCAGCATCATCAGGATCGTTCCGAGTTCCATGTCTCCCCCAATCTATACTAACTTAAAAAACGTATGGCACGGCGACGGTACGAAAGTTAAAAAGAAAAGGCCCCCGAAGGGGCCAAGAGGTTTCAGTAGGGCAGTGCCCTGAAGTGCCCGGTGAAGCCGGAGAATCCGTTGCTGTACCTGGGCATTCTGATTTTAAAGGTGGTCTCGGTCTCGTCGAGGAGGTCCTCGGGGAAGGCCGAGTTGTTATCCATGGAGGTGCTAGCGAACTCGAACTCGTCGGCGCTCAGCTCTTCCCTGAACGCGAACAGGACGTCACGGTCCTCATTTACGATGGCGATTGGGAGTTCCTGTCTGACCTCTACCTGTATCGAGGGTTCGTTGGTCGCAGGCTTGTCCATGGAGTCGGTCGATGTCTCTGTCTCTTCTGCGGTCTGCTCACAGCCAAGCTTCTGGAGATCTCCCTTCGCTTCCGGGAGTGCGGGCACCTCGATCCTCCTGGAGGGAAGTGCGGGCGTGTACTTGGCGGGTGCGGTCAGCGCATACACTGCGGGTGCCTCGGATTCGATCTTCTGGGACACCATCTCATGTTCAACGGCGGACTCCTCTAACTCGGCGGTGACGATTGCCTCTTCCTCCTCAGCAGCGGGGGCGGGGCGCACCTCGATGACGGAGCTCGCTACCATGGCCGCGTCTGCAGCTGCGGTCGGGGAGGCGGCTTCCACCATGTCGGCGATCTCGAAGGTCACTTCGGGTTCGGGAGTTTGTTCGACTGCTATTACGGGTTCCTCGGCTGCGATGGGTTCGGCGACAGGCTCCTCGGCTACCTCGGTTGTCACTACGGGCTCGAGGATGGCTTCTGCTGCCGGCTCGGCGATCTCTTCGACGGTCATATCGGGTGCTGGGGTCTCTCCAACGGTGATGGGTTCGCAGTCGGTCATACCGGTCTGCACCATCTCGGGCTCAGCGATCTCGATGACGGGGGCAGGAACGTCAGCCTTGACCTCGACGGCGGGAGCGGGATCTACCACTTCCTGCTCCGCGACCACGGGTGCGGCCTCCTTCTTCCTGATCACGGGTTCGACGGTTGCGAACCTCTCGCGTGCCGGCCTCCTCAGTGCATTGATGAAGAGATCCGCGGGCTCGGTGACCGCGATCCTGGGCTTCTTTTCCACCTGGTTTACAGGCTCCTCCGAAACAGGCCTGTCGCGGGCGTTGGAAACGACAACGGGTGCCGCCTCCTCATCCTCCTCGAAATAGACGACGCTGGTCTGTTTGCGTACCAGAATCTTAGCTGGCTCACCGGTCTCGACGGGCACGCTGTGCTCCTCGTAATCGGTCTCGATGGCGAAAGGCCTCTCGGTCTCGATCTCGTCATCGTCGTATTCAACGCTGTTCCTGGAAACGGTCTCGCGGACCTTTCCGACGGCGGCTCTCAAGCGAGCGCCAACGCTGTTAAAAGAGTGTGATCCCCACATCCCAATCCCATCCTGTGATATGTTAATACTCGTGAATACTTAAAGGTACCTTTTAGGAAGGGCCTAAAAATAAAGCATTATGCTTAATTTTTACGCGGAATGCACCAAAAATAACGACCGATACGTTAGAAAA
Source organism: methanogenic archaeon (assembly GCA_902787415.1). Taxonomy (GTDB): domain Archaea; phylum Thermoplasmatota; class Thermoplasmata; order Methanomassiliicoccales; family Methanomethylophilaceae; genus Methanomethylophilus. The sequence continues at coordinate 1,045 of CADAGG010000009.1, read as the reverse complement.
CTGACGGAATCAGCTGCGTACGAACCTGACGTAATCGGCCTTTCCGGAGGCCTTGATCTCCTGTATGATCTCCTTGAGCTCGTCTGCGCTGCAGGAGATGACCATGACCTCGAGACACTTCTTGTCCCTGAGGTGGGAGTGTATCTGAGTCTTTATACAGTTGATGTACTTGGCCTGAATGATTCCCATCCACGGGTCCGCATGGTCGTGGCGGACGGTGATGAGGATACCCTCGACGGGGCCGGTCATATTCTCCATATCCTGCATCTCGGAGATTGCGGATTGGATTGAAGTACGAACGGCATCGCTGCGTCCCTTCAGTTTGTAGGCTTCCTGAATCTTGTCAAGGAAAGCCAAATTCTCATCACTGAGGGACACACTAACTACGGGCATAAAGCCACTTAACGCGGTTAAATTATTTAAAATCATCCGATTTATTAAAATCTGGCTGTTTTGAAGGATATTTTATTAACTTTTCAGAAAGATATTAATAATAAAATCCGAAGTGGCAACTATGGAACAAATATGGATGGTGCTGCTGTTCGCGGCGGTAATTCTCGTCATCACTCTCATCGCGGGATATCTCCCGTTCCTCATGGGATATCTCCCGTTCCTCATGAACAGGAACCCCGAGCACATGCACTTCCTGATCGCATTCAGCGCAGGTGTGATGCTCGGCGTCCTCTTCATCATGCTTCCGCCGGAAGCCCTGGAAAGGACCCTCGACGCCGGCCACTCGCTGCACACCGCATTCTACATGATCCTAGTGGGATTCGTCCTGCTGCTCTTCATAGATTTCATGGTGAAGAAATATCTTCATTCGGACGAGCACGCGGATGACGAACACTCCCACAGCATCACATCCATGTCCGCCTTCGCAGGACTGTCCATCCACTCGTTCTTCGATGGTCTGGCACTTGCCGCGGCGTTCATCGCCGGGGAGGAGGTCGGGTTCATGGTGCTCATCGCACTCTGCCTCCACAAGGCAGTGGTGGTGTTCTCCCTGTCCTCCACCCTCCTGATGTCCGAGAGCAAGTCCAGCGCA
>CADAGG010000008.1 GCA_902787415.1 methanogenic archaeon | reverse complement strand
ACCCTCTTGTCGAAGCCCCTGTTCCCGCCGTGGATGTGATGGTCCCCGCGGTTCTTGGTGATGTTGTACACCTTCCCGCCGAGGGGGAAGCTGGCGCCGCCGATGCGGTTGGCGAAGCGGCCGATGGTCGCTCCCAACCTTCCGGAACGGGAGGAGTAGTCATCGACGGAATCGTAGCCGAGGACGGTGTCCACGGGCGTTCCGTTAATGTCGGGCACCGTGAGGGATCTCAGGGTCGCACCGTAGGTGAGGATCTCGGCGGACATCTCTCCGCACTCGAGTCTCACTGCGTCCACGGGGGTCCCGTCGATACGGCCGAATTCTCTCTTCATGAATGCCCGTACCCCTTGGGGTTATATCAGATTGTGGCCCTGAGCCTGACGGAGTTCACCTTGTTAAGGTTGGCCGCGTAGTTGGAGTCCTTCCTGGGCAGTTCGGTCCAGGCCTCGGCCACCTGCCTGATCTTCTCGATGTCGATGAGACAGAACATCGAACAGAGCAGCAGGACTTTCCTCTGCATGAACAGTATGATGACCATGAGCTCCCACAGGGTGTAGGTGAGCCTGGGCATGCCGTCGACGCCGTCGAAGGAGACGGTGTCGCCCTTGAGGGTGTACCTCTTCTCCCTGTACATCCTGCGGAGCCAGCGGATGTCGGAGACCGCCTTTCCGTTGACCAGGAAGACGGAGTCCATGGAGAAGTTCTCCTCGATGAGCGTTCCGACGTCCCTGCAGTTGCTGCCGAGCAGGTTCTTCATGAAGGTCCTGTAGAGTTCCGCGTAGGGGCGGTGGACGTTCTGCATGAAGGAGGTGTAAAGTTTGAAGACAAGCCTGAGGTACTTCTCGGGGTCGTCGATGGGCCTGGGCATCTTCTCCCTGATCCTCTCGACGTCGGCGTTGAAGCGGTTCATGAACCATGCGCGCTCGATGTCGTAGGGCATCATGCCGATCTGGCGGTACTTGGCCTTCTTGCCGGGCTGGGCGGCGATCCTCTCGGAGAGGAGGTTGAGGGCCGATACGGCGGATTTCCTCATGCCGCCGATGAGGCGCTGGTCGAGGCCGCTGATGTCGCCTGCGAACCTGACGGTCCTGGCGTCGGAATAGAGGCTCCTCAGCGCACCGGAGAGGAACCCGTTGTCGAGTCTTTTTCTCATGTAGTTGGCGGAGTTGTGGCAGTCCATCCTCTCGAAAACGGAGGCCATGGACATTATTTCCGCATAGAGGTTCTCGTGAACATCCTGCATATATGCATCCCGGGACGGGACAATACGTACAGATTATATAACCAATTCCGAGCCTGGATACCCGAAAGCCCTGTAAAAAAGTGGATGGGGGCACCGCCCCCTTGGAGTTTATGCGCCGGGGTAGCTGATGAGGCTGAAGACGTCGTAGTCCTTGAGGACGGTGTCCTTCGCCTTGAAACCCTCGAGCTCCATGACGAATCCGATCTTGAGGATCTTTCCGCCGAGCTTCTCGATCATGTTGCAGATGGCCTTGGTGGTTCCGCCGGTGGCGATGAGGTCGTCGATGATGACGATCCTCGCTCCCTTGGGGAACGAGTCGAGGTGCATCTCGAGGGTCGCCTGTCCGTACTCGAGGTCGTAGGTCTCGGAGATGCACTCCCTGGGGAGTTTCCCCTTCTTCCTGGCGAGGACGAATCCCTTGCCGAGGGCGTAGGCGACGGGCGCTCCGAAGATGAATCCCCTGGATTCGCTGCCGACCACGTAGTCGAAGTCGAGTCCTTTGAGCCTCTCGCAGAGCTGGTCGACGGCCATCTTGAATCCCTCGGGGCTCTGGATGATGGTGGTGATGTCCCTGAACATGATCCCGGGCTTGGGGAAGTCGGGGATGGTGGTGACGAAGTCGCTGAGCTGCTTTGCCATGAAGTCCAGTAGCGTCAGAAGCCAATATTTATTTTTGCTTCCGGGTGGCGTGCGAGCGCCTCTCTCACGACGTTCTTCAGGAACTCCAGGTTCCCGGTGCCGTTGGCGGCGAGGACGATGCTCGGACGGGTGCAGTCGAGATCGCCGGAGGAGGTGATGATGCAGCCTCCCGCCTCCCTCAGGATGCAGGCCGCGGCGGAGAAGTCCCAGGGGGCCAGGAAGGCCTCGAAGTAGAGGTCGCAGGAACCCTTGGCGAGGAGACACAGCTCGTAGGCGGCGGTGCCGATCCTGCGGATGTCCTCGCAGATTCCGTAGAGGGTCTGGGACACGTCGAAGCAGAGGCCGGCGCGGGTCTTGTTGTAGCAGGACCAGGCGGTGCACACCATGCAGTGCTCGCGGGTGCGCTCGGAGACGTGCAGGGGCTTCCCGTTGAGGAAGGCACCTTCACCCTCAGCGGCCGAGAACGTCTCGTCCAGACGGGGATGGCGGACCACTCCGAGGATCGGCTTGCAGCCTTTCACAAGGGCTATGGAGACCACGCTCATGGGGATCCCCCGGACGTAGTTGGCGGTGCCGTCGATGGGATCGACCACCCACATGGGGCGGTCCGGATCGGCACTGTCCCCGGAGGTCCCGTCCTCCTCGCCCATGAACGCCGATCCCGGGAGGAGCGAGGTGAGCTCCTTCCTCAGGAACCTCTCGATCTTGAGGTCGGTGGAGGTCACGTAGTTCTCCTTGGTGCCCTTGGTGTCGACGTGCACATCCTGCTCGGTGAGCATGATGTCGCCGGCCGCCTCGGCGATGGCGATGACTTTCTGCCTAAGTCCGTCCATGGTATCGAAAATAATGCCGGCCCCGGAGGGCCGGCGGGAGGGTTTCAGGAAAGCTCTTCCGCGCAGTAGGGGCAGAACTTGGGGGTCTTCTTCAGGCTGCTGAGGTCCTCTCCGCAGTAGGGGCAGCGCATGAACGCGCGGGCGCCGCCTGCGGGCTGTCCGGCCGGCTGGGGAACGGGCTGGGGCTGGGGCGTCTGCTGGGCCTGCATCTGGGGCGAGGGCTTTCCGCAGTTGCCGCAGAACTTGTAGGGGTAGTCGTTGAGGCCTCCGCAGAAGGGACACATGACCTTCTGTGCCTGGGGGGCGGCCTGCGCCTGCTGGGCCTGCACGCCTGCGACGGGCTGCTGCTGGAGCTGCTGGTACATCTGGGGGAACAGGAGCATACCGGTACCCATGGCCGCACCTCCCTCGGAGTTGCCGATGGCGTCCGCCATCCTGTCCATGACCTCGTACCTCTTGTAGGCCTCTCCGTTGGCGCTGGAGAACTGGAGATACTCGAAGACCTTCTTCTTCTCCTCCTCGGTGGTGGAGACCTCGTTGATCTTCAGTGAGAGCAGCTCGATACCCCTCTGCTGGAAGTAGGGGTCGATGAGGATCTTGGTGGTGGAGGATGCCTTCTCCAGGTTCTGCATGACGTCCATGTAGTACTGCTGGGACAGCTGCTGGGTGATCTGCTCGTTGATGAAGCTCTTCATGAAGGCGTTGACGTCTCCGGTGGAGTAGGACTTCATTCCTCCGAGGACCTGGGTGTAGAACACGGAGGTGTCGGAGATCCTGAACTGGAACTCTCCGTTGGACATCAGGGTGATGGGGACCTCGTAGCCGGGGGCTGCCTTGATCATTCCCCTGATGCCCCATTTGCCGTTGAACATCTTCAGCGAGATGAAGACGATCCATACCTTGAAGGGGGTGTCCCTGTATCCGAGCGCCTTGTTGTAGATGGCGGTCAGCCAGGGGATGTTGTTGGAGGTGATCACGTGCCTGCCGGGCTCCAGGACTCCCTGGAGCTGTCCGTCCTTGAGGAACATCGCGACCGCGTGCTCGGGGACGGTGACCGAGGTCAGGGTCCTGAGGTCGTCGTCCTTGGAGACGTAGATGATGTCGTCGGGACCCTGGTCCTTCCAGAACACCACGTTCTCCTTCTTCTCTCCGTTGGATCCGAATATTGCCATCTTCATTCCTCCTCTACCAGGTTCTTCATGACGTTGTCCCTCTCGCGGAAGGTGTTGATCATCTCGTCGACGGTCTGCTCGATCATCCTCATGTCGGATTTGATGGGCAGGTTGTCGTCGATGTCCTGCAGCATCTTGGCGGACTGCTGCTTGAGAAGCTCCACGTCGTCGATGAGGTTGGCATCCCACTCGATGACCTTGTCGAGCTCGGACTCCAGGATCTTCACGGAGGCGTGGACGCCGCTGTATCCCGCGACGGCCTTCTTGACGTCGGTGCAGTACCTGTCGACCTTGGATCTGACCCTCTCCATGTCCCTCATGGCTTCTACGTCGCCGAGGGTGGCCCTGGCGGCGTTGGCGAGGTCGTTCTTGACCGCGGTCAGGACCTTGGCCACCACGTCCCTGATGGCACGGTCCTCGTCCCTGCGGAGGTTCTTCTGCTTGTAGCCCCTGTAGATGGGGATGTACATCTGGATCCTCTCGATGAGGGTCCTGTTTTTGCCGATGGATGCCTCGGCGCTGTTCTCGAGTGCGTTTCCCATTTTCACACCTCAGTATTTTACCTTCTTGCTGTTGGAGACTGCCGTCAGGGCTCCCAGTATGGCGATGCCGATGAGGAGGACGGCTGCGAGTATGTACCATGCGGCCCCGTACACGTGGAGGAGCAGGACCGCTCCGATGATCGCCAGGATCACTCCGGCCACCAGGCGGTAGACCCTCTCGGAGGGTCCGAACTTGTCGGGGGTGCCGCTGAACATGAGCGACATGGCCGCGATGCCGACCCCCATCACGAGGATGAAGATCCCCACGGCCGCCAGTGCGCCGAGGTTGGTGGCCCCGTAGACCACGATGGCCAGGGCCGCTGCGATCAGGATGAATGCGCCCACCAGTGCCTGGCGGGTCCTGTATGCGTTTCCTGTGTTTTCCATTTCAATACCTCATAGTACGATCAGTTGTCCGAGGTCGGTGCGCTTGACCCTTGCGGGGGTCAGTACACCGAATTCCGGTTTTACCGTAAGTTTGTTGCCCTCGCTCTCGAAGGGGATGTAGATGAGCTCCTTCACGTCGGGGTTGCTGAGCTTGAGTTTGTCGAGGCTCTTGGACATCCATTGGATGTAGGTCTCGGCGATGCGTTCGGCCTCGCGCTTCGTGCTGAGGGGGACCACGATCCTCCTCCCTCCTGCGGAGTTGGGGGCCGCGGAGTCCGCCAGCTTCCCCAGTCCCTGGGAGTCGCTGATGCTGGTCTCGCTGCCGGTGAGGCCGGCGAAGAGTCCGTTGGAACCTTTGACGCTGAAGACGTCGGTGACCGCGTTCCGGGGGGAGCTGAGGCAGTCCCCGTCGATGACGAAGTCGGCCGGCACCAGGAGGGTCTCGCTGACCTCCACGCTGTGCTTCTTCCACAGCGAGCCGGTCTGGAAACTGTACTTCAGGTCGATGTGCCAGAAGGGTACGAGAACGTCCCCGGAGCCGGCGGTGATGGGCAGGGTGCCGGCACCGCTCTTGGCCTTCACGCAGTCCGCCATGTAGCCGAAAACCTCGGCGAGGCGGTCGTGGTTGTTGAGCAGGAACGCCCAGTTGCCGGTGGCGGGATACTGGAAGGTGAAGACGCGCCTGACGGCGTCGAAGATCTCCTTGGTCCCGCCCATGCTGTTAACGTAATCGGTCAGTTCGGTCAGGACCTCGGCCATCTTGGCCTCCTGGTTGACCGCCTGGCCCATGATGGCCACCTTGATGTTCCCCATCACGGCGGCGGAGGATGCCTTCAGCTTGTCCCTTCCGGATTCGAACTGGGGGCGGGAGGAGGCGATGTCGCCGTTCATCAGCATCTCGCAGCCGTTGCAGAGCTGCGCGAGGCCCTCGAAACGGTCGCGGGCCGGGCTGTAGTCGGCCATGTGGCCGAAGTCGGCGGCGGCCAGGCTGAAGTTGTTGGCCATGAGCGCGAACCTGCCGGGCTTGTCCTCGCTGATGAGGGCGCAGTTGTTGATCAGGAGCGCATAGGCGTCGGTGACCTTGGTGACCTCGGTCATGATCTTCGAGGTCTCGTCGCTGACCGCCAGGGAGGAGATCTCGTTCATCTTGGCGCCGAACTCGAAGGCCTGGTTGGAGCTGTGGCTCACGTTGATCTTCCTGGTGGTGAAGGGCATCACCATGAGGGGCTGGGAGAGCAGGTTGTTCATGCCGAACTTGTAGGCTGCGAACTCCATGTCGACCTTCGGCTTGAAGTTGGTCATGAAGATGTTGTGCCTGGCCACGCTGTCGACGTTCTGGGTCATGGCGGCGGACATGCCTCCGGGCATGGCCTGGCTGACCCACGAGCGGACCTGTCCCATGAGCTGGTCGAGGTAGGCGCGGGCATCCATCTTCTGCTGGGTGGTACCGCAGCTGGAGCAGGTGATGTAAGGGCTGTCCTCCTTCACGGCGGAGGCGTCGAGCGGGGCCCCGCAGTATTTGCATCTGAGTGCGATCATGTCGTCCATCGTATCACCTGTGCATGGATGCGCTGAACCTCACGGAGGCGATTTCCGCCTCGAGGCGGGCCTCGATGGCGTGGACCTCGGCCATGGCGCGCTCGTAGTATTCCCTGGAGATGTCGTCGGATCTGTTCGAGATGGCGGTGTAGCAGGGGACGCAGACGTAGATCGAGCGTATGTCATCGGAGAAGGGTTTGACGATCTCCCCGTCGGAGGTCTTGGCGAACACGGGGGCGATGGAGCTCCTCATGGGCAGGAAGTGGATGCCCTCGCCGTTGGCGGGCCTGCCGCAGATCCAGCACCTGGCGGACCTGGCGTAGTTCTGCGCGAGCCTGAGCTCGTGGTCGCCGCTGTCGCCCAGCTGTTTGCGGAAGTTGTAGGACATCTGCATGTACTCGGAGGCCAGCTTGGGGTCCTCCGACACGCTGCCCTCTCCCAGCACGTAGTATCCCTCGGCCTGGAGGATGAGGGCCTCCCTGCTGCCGGTGGCGGCGGTGGTGCCCTTGAATATCTCGTCGAGTTTGAGGTTCTTCTCGCCGATACGGCCCATGTACTCCCCTGCGCAGGCGATGAGCGCCGCGCTCTTCTCCTTGTAGAGGGAATCGGGGAGGTTGTTGGCCTCGATCTCCTTGATGTCGAGCTCGACCTCTGCGATGAGGTCGTTCACATCGATGTCGGTCAGTCCGAACTTGAAAGAGCCGACCTTCAGGTTGCCCAGGGCGTTCCTGAGCGCCTTGTAGCTTCCGATATTGGAGCGGTTGGCCCCCACGTCGAGGATGGTGATGTAGACATCCGCCATGCCGTCGGCGCCGTATCCTTTCTGGACCGCGTCGACGAATTTCTTCCTAGCTCCGCTGAAGTCCCTCCGGCCGATCATGTCGAGGCCCTCGTTGTAGAGCTGTTCACCGTTTTTGAACAAGAACGCCACGTTTGTCCCTTCTTTAACAGTAAGTAATGTCTTAACCGATACTAAAAGTATAGGCCGTTATTTTCCCGTCCGGACGCGGATTGCATCAGTCTGGCTATGTTGAGGGCCGTGTATCTCCGCGTGCGGCGTCCCCCGTTGTTCCGGGGTTAGTCCCGGCCGACAAAAACCCCCTTTAACCGTTTGATTGTCTATTTTCACGGTTATTTTCTGGGTGTTTATGGATGATTGTCTAATTTCAATCTTCAAAATTATACAAATCAACACCAAAGAATCCCAGAAGTATTCTTTTGATTATCGGACTCGAAAGGTTTATTAATATACTGGTGCAGTACAGGTCATGGTAAATTTTAGGTTCGACGCCGTTCAGAGAGCCACCGCGAAAGAACCGATCGAAGCGATCGCCCCTTCCAGGGAGACTTCCGACTACTACGGATGCAACGTCTTCAACAGGGCGGCCATGAGGAAGTACCTCGACGCCGACACCCGCAGGACCATCTACGAGACCATCGAGAGGGGAGCCACCCTCGATACCACCGTATCCGAGTATGTGGCTGCCGGTATGAAGAGATGGGCCATCGATCACGGTGTCACCCACTACACCCACTGGTTCCAGCCCCTCACCGGCGGAACCGCGGAGAAGCACGACTCCTTCGCCGACCCCCGCGCCCGCGACGAGTCCATCGAGAAGTTCAGCGGAAAGCTGCTGTGCCAGCAGGAGCCTGACGCGTCCTCCTTCCCCAGCGGGGGACTGAGGAACACCTTCGAGGCGAGGGGCTACACCGCATGGGACCCCTCCTCCCCCGCGTTCATCATCGGGGACACCCTCTGCATCCCCACGGTCTTCGTCTCCTACGCAGGAGAGGCCCTTGACTACAAGACCCCTCTGCTGAAATCCGACGCCGCCGTGACCAGGGCCGCCAGCGAGCTGCTGACCCTGATGGGCATGCCCGGCGAGGTCACCCACTCCTATCTCGGATGGGAGCAGGAGTACTTCCTGGTCGACAAGGACCTCTACTCCCAGCGCCCCGACCTGGTGCTCACCGACCGTACCCTCATCGGCCACGTGTCGTCCAAGAACCAGCAGCTGGAGGACCACTACTTCGGATCCATCCCCGCCAGGGTCATGGAGTTCATGAGGGACCTCGAGTTCGAGTGCTACAAGCTCGGCATCCCGGTCAAGACCAGGCACAACGAGGTCGCCCCCGGACAGTACGAGATCGCACCCGTCTACGAGACCTCCAACCTCGCCATCGACCACAACCTGCTCCTGATGTCCGTGATGAAGTCCGTGGCGGACAAGCACAGCTTCGCCGTGCTGCTCCACGAGAAGCCCTACGCGGGCGTCAACGGATCCGGAAAGCACTGCAACTGGTCCATCGGCACCGAGAGCGGCATCGGACTGTTCTCCCCCGGCAAGACCGACAGCGAGAACCTCAGGTTCCTGTGCTTCATGGCCAACACCCTGAAGGCGGTGTACGACAACAACGCCCTGCTGAAAGCGTCCGTCATGACCGCCTCCAACTCCCACAGGCTGGGAGCCAACGAGGCACCCCCCGCAATCATCTCGTCCTTCCTGGGAACCCAGGTCCACGCGGCCTTCGAGGAGCTCCTGAAGTCCAAGGACATGGTCAAGATCGCCGGCAAGAAGGGTTACAGCCTCGGAATCCCGCAGATCCCCGAGCTCATCGTGGACAACACCGACAGGAACAGGACCTCCCCCTTCGCCTTCACCGGCAACAGGTTCGAGTTCAGGGCCGTCGGCTCGTCCGCCAACTGCTCCGGGCCCATCACCATCCTGAACACCCTGCTGGCCTACCAGCTGGAGCAGTTCATCGCCGTCGTGAAGAAGAGGGTCAAGGCCGGAGAGGACCCCCTCAGGGCCATCCTCGACGAGACCCGCGAGACCTACAGGTCCTGCCAGGCCATCTGCTTCGACGGAAACGGATACTCCGAGGAGTGGAAGATCGAGGCCAAGAAGCGCGGACTGGACTGCGAGAGCTCCGTGCCTGTCTGCATGGACGCCTACACTACCAAACAGACCGTCAAGATCTTCGAGACCGAGAAGGTCCTGACCAAGGTGGAGCTGGAGTCCAGGAAGGAGGTCTTCCTGGAGATCTACTGCAAGAGGATCTCCATCGAGGCCAAGACCCTGGGCGACCTGGTCACCAACCACGTCATCCCCGTGGCCATCAGGTACCAGAACATCCTGCTGGAGAACGTCAAGAACCTCAAGGAGATCTACGGCGAGAAGGAGTTCAAGAAGTATGCCGCATCGCAGCTCGACCTGATCAAGTGCATCTCCGAGGACATCTCCGCCGCCGAGTCCGAGATCGACAGGCTCGATGTGCTGGTCGAGAAGATCGAGGCCAACGGAGAGGGACGCGCAGCGGCCGTCCAGTACCACGACAAGGTGGTCCCCATGCTGGAGAACATCCGCACCCACGTGGACTCCCTGGAGCTCATGGTCGACGACCAGATGTGGCCCCTGCCCAAGTACAGGGAGCTGCTCTTCATCCACTGAAACCTTAAAACGGGACGGGCAGGGGCCCGCCCCGTATCATCATTTCTTATTCTTTCTATAATATGACAAGGGCCGGATCCTTTCCTCCGTGTCCGTTTCTTGTCGGCCTATTTTACAATTAGGATAACACAATTCAAAAAGTATCCATTTAAGGAATATGTAGATATTTTACAATATTGGTGGTTTTTCAGAAAGGCCAGATGCAGAAAATAATCCATCCATAGTGTTTGTAACCTGCAGTTGTGAACCTTACAAACGTTTATATAGAAGGACAAATAATAACTACGCATCAACCGCGAAAGGCGGTAACATAGGAGAATAACACAATGGGAATGGGTAACGCACCTGTACTTATCCTCAGGGAAGGAAGCAAGAGAGAGAAAGGAAAAGACGCGCAGTTCAACAACATCACTGCCGCCAGGACCATCGCTGACGCCGTAAGGAGCAGCCTCGGCCCCAGGGGAATGGACAAGATGCTCGTCGACTCCCTCGGAGACGTCGTCATCACCAACGACGGTGTCACCATCCTGAAAGAGATGGATGTACAGCACCCCGCAGCAAAGATGCTCGTCGAAGTCGCCAAGGCACAGGACGACGAGGTCGGAGACGGTACCACCACCTCCGTCATCATCGCAGGAGAGCTCCTCAAGAAGGCCCTCGACCTGATCGACTCCAACGTCCACCCCACCATCATCACCGCCGGATACAGGCTCGCCAACGACAAGGCACAGGAGATCCTCAAGCAGGTCTCCAAGAAGGTCTCCCTCAAGGACGAGGAACTCCTCCTGAAGATTGCCCAGGTATCCATGAACAGCAAGCAGATCAACTCCGCCAAGGACTTCTTCTCCAAGATGATCGTCGACGCCGTCAAGACCATCGTCGAGAAGGACGACGAGGGCAAGTACTTCGCCAACCTGAAGAACATCTGCACTGTCAAGAAGGCCGGAGCCAACATGGAAGAGTCCGAGCTCATCAAAGGTCTCATCATCGACAAGGAGCCCGTCTCCCCCACCATGCCCAAGGTAGTCAAGGGCGCCAAGATCGCACTCATCGACGGAGCCTTCGAGGTCAAGAAGCCCGAGATGGACGCAAAGATCCAGATCACCGACCCCGAGATGCTCTCCCAGTTCATCAAGGAAGAGGAGAACACCCTCAAGGCCATGGTCGACGCATGCAAGAAGGCCGGAGCCAACGTCGTCTTCTGCCAGAAGGGAATCGACGACCTCGCACAGCACTTCTTCGCCAGGGAAGGCATCTACGCCTGCCGCCGCGTGAAGAAGAGCGACATGGAGAGGCTCGCCAAATCCTGCAACGCCAACATCGTCAGCAAGATCAGCGAGCTCAGCGCCGACGACCTCGGAGCAGCCGACTGCGTCGAGCTCAGGTTCATCGGCGACGAGCAGATGACCTTCGTCACCGGATGCAAGGACCCCAAGACCGTCTCCATCCTCGTAAGGGGAGGAACCAACCACGTCACCGACGAGGTCGAGAGGTCCCTGGTGGACGCCTGGTCCGTCGTCAAGGTCTCCATCGAGGACGGCCTCATCTGCACCGGAGGAGGTTCCACCGCAATGGAGCTCGCCATGAAGATCAGGGACTACGCCGCATCCGTCGGCGGAAGGGAGCAGATCGCCATCGAGGCCTTCGCCTCCGCCATGGAGATCATCCCCACCACCCTCGCCGAGAACGCCGGACTCGACCCCATCAACATGGTCATCGAGCTCAGGAGGCAGCACAAGGCAGGCAAGACCTACGCCGGAATCAACCCCTTCACCGGCAAGGTCGAGGACATGATGAAGAACGATGTCATCGAGCCCTACAGGATCGGAAAACAGGCAATCAACTCTGCAACCGATGCTGCGGTCATGATCCTCAGGATCGACGATGTCATCGCCTCCAAATCCGCACCTGCACCCGCAGCACCCGGAACGGACTGAAGCTTCTAAACTATCAAAGGGGGCTTCGGCCCCCTGAAAAACCTCTCAAAATGTCTCAAAAGTGGTAATGTATGACTGGCAAGTCTAAAGAAAAAACAGAAGCGCCCTCCGAGGAGAAAGAGGTCGAAGAGACCCCCGAAGAACCCACCCTGGAAGCACAGCTGGAGCAGGCGAAGGCGGAAGCCGCCGAGAACCTGGACCGCTGGCAGCGCACCTTCGCCGAGTTCGACAATTACCGCAAGAGGACCGAGAAGGAGATGGCCGACTTCAGGAAGTTCGCCAACAGCGGGCTCGTCACCGAGCTGCTGAACGTGGTGGACGACCTGGGGAGGGCCCTCGAATCCGCTCCCGACGCCGAGTCGCCCCTCGCCGTCGGAGTCAAGGCCGTCAGGGGCAACCTGGTGAAGATCCTGGAAGCACAGGGTGTCAGCGAGGTTCCCACCGACAAGGGCTTCGACCCCAACATGCACGAGGCGCTGATGGTGGTCGAGGGAGAGGAGGACGACAAGATCGCCCAGGTGTATCAGAAAGGATACATGATGAACGGCCGCGTGCTGAGGTTCGCCAAGGTCGTGGTCACGAAGAAGAAGGAGCAGGAAGCGGCTCCTGAGCAGGATGAGAAAACTGCTGAAAACAACACAGAAAATTGAGGTGAAAGAATATGTCTAGAATCATCGGAATCGATCTCGGAACCAGCAACTCTGCCGCCTCCGTCATGGAGGGAGGTATACCTACCATCATCCCCAGCGCTGAAGGAACCAGCGTCGGCGGGAAATCCTTCCCGTCTTACGTCGCATTCACCAAAGACGGCCAGCTGCTCGTGGGCGAACCCGCCAGGAGGCAGGCAGTCACCAACCCCGAGGGAACCATCAAGAACGTCAAGAGGAAGATGGGATCCAGCGAGAAAGTGACCGCACTCGGCAAAGAGTACACTCCCCAGCAGATCTCCGCCTTCATCCTCGGAAAGATCAAGAAGGACGCAGAGGCATTCATCGGCGAGAAAGTCGAGAAAGCGGTCATCACCGTCCCCGCCTACTTCAACGACAACCAGAGGCAGGCGACCAAGGACGCCGGAGCCATCGCAGGACTCGACGTCGTCCGTATCATCAACGAGCCCACCGCCGCCGCACTGGCCTACGGACTCGACAAAGCAGGACAGTCCCAGAAGATCCTGGTCTTCGACCTCGGAGGAGGAACCCTCGATGTCACCATCATGGACTTCGACGACGGAGTGTTCGAGGTCATGTCCACCTCCGGAGACACCGCTCTCGGAGGATCCGATATGGATGAAGCACTCACCAGCTTCATCATCAAGCAGTTCCAGAACGAGACCGGCATCGATCTCTCCAAGGACCACGCGGCATACGTCCGTGTTAGGGAGGCCGCCGAGAAGGCGAAGATCGAGCTGTCCACCACCATGCAGACCGAGGTCAACCTGCCCTTCATCACCGCGGACGCCTCCGGCCCCAAGCACCTGGTGCAGACCCTCACCCGCGCCAAACTCGAGGAGCTCGTCACCCCCATCGTGGAGAGGTGCCGCGGACCCATCGAGCAGGCCATGAGGGATGCCGGACTCACCGCCGACAAGGTCGACAAGGTCATCATGGTCGGAGGACCTACCAGGATGCCCATCATCCAGAACTTCGTCGAGAACATCGTCGGACCCAAGATCCAGCGCGGTGTCGACCCCATGGAGTGCGTCTCCAAGGGAGCAGCAATCCAGGGAGCAGTCCTCTCCGGAGACGTCAAGGACGTCCTCCTGCTGGATGTTACTCCTCTGTCCCTCAGCATCGAGACCCTCGGAGGAGTGGCCACCAGGCTGATCGAGAGGAACACCACCATCCCCACCAAGAAGTCCCAGGTGTTCTCCACCGCAGTGGACAACCAGCCCTCTGTCGAGATCAACGTCGTGCAGGGGGAGAGGAAGATGGCGGCTGACAACACCAGTCTCGGAAGGTTCACCCTCGACGGTATACCCCCCGCAAGGCGCGGAATCCCCCAGATCGAGGTCACTTTCGATATCGACGCCAACGGTATCATCAACGTGTCCGCCAAGGACCTCGGTACCGGAAAGGAGCAGAAGATCACCATCGCATCCTCCAACAAGCTCACCAAGGAGGAGATCGACGCGGCCATCAAGAACGCAGAGCAGTTCGCCGAGGCCGACAAGAAGAAGGAGGAGCTCATCAACGCCCGCAACCAGGCGGAGACCCTCGTCTACACCACCAAGAAATCCCTCGAGGAGCTCGGCGACAAGGTCACCCAGGAGGAGCGCACCGTCGTCGAGTCCGCGATCAAGGACCTCGAAGCGGTCCAGAACTCCGACAGCGTCGATGACATCAAGGCCAAGACCGACGCCCTGATGAAAGCGATGGAGCCCATCGGAAAGAAGATCTACGAGAATGCCACCCCTGAGCAGCAGCAGGCCGCCCAGCAGGCATACCAGCAGGCCCAGCAGCAGGCGGGAGCACAGCAGTCCGCCGGCAAGAAGGCCGACGGCGACAACGTGGTCGACGCAGACTACAAGATCGTCGACGACGACAACTGAAGAAGGTAAGAGCAGATGGCAGAATCGAAAAGGGACTACTACGAGGT